>NZ_FTOK01000017.1:0-17093 GCF_900156705.1 Salimicrobium salexigens
GATCAAACTCTCCATAAAAGAGATTGATTAGCTCAATCATAATTCGTTCAAAAAATTGACGCATGGCATAAAACATTGTTCAGTTTTCAAAGATCCATTACAGCGTCGCCTCAAAACAGCGACTTAATTAATATATCATGCTGAAGGTTTCCCGTCAACAACTTTATATATTTTTTGTTTCGCATTGCCTGCCGTTTCCGGCTTTCTTAATGCGACAGGTAATAATATAACACCTTGTTTCTAACATTACAAGAGTTATGCTGAAAAAAATAAAAAAAACCGCAGAAATCGCAGTTTTTTAAAAGGAGCTGGCTGTTTCTCTTCTATAGATACAGCCCGGGAGGAGATTTTTTGAAGCAGCACGGACTTCACAGTTCAAAGAACATTGATTTCTCTCTCCCGTGCCTCCCTGAGTAAATAGAAATATTTAGCTTTCGCCACGGTGATCTGACGATATTCTTCCTCACTCGCATGAAAGTTGTGCTCCATCAGACGGGCAAGTTCGCTCCATTCCCTGTGAGCGTGTCCGATACTCTCAATTAACCGTTTTTCTTCCCGCTTTCTCTTTCTTTTCCTATTAAACATAAGGCACCCCTCACTCTCAGAGCTCCCGTCTTCCTTCCATCGCTTTGGAAAGAGTAACTTCGTCCGCGTATTCGAGGTCCCCGCCGACAGGCAGCCCATGGGCTATGCGGGTCGTCCGGATTCCGGCCGGCTTCACGAGACGTGAAATATACATAGCCGTAGCCTCCCCTTCCACGTTCGGGTTGGTGGCAATGATAAGTTCTTCCACACCTTCATCTTTCAGACGCTTAATTAAGCTTTCCACATTGATGTCTTCAGGCCCTATCCCGTCCATCGGGGAGATGGCACCATGGAGCACGTGGTACTTTCCACTGAACTCTTTCATCTTTTCCATAGCAATGACGTCTTTCGGGTCCTGAACTACGCAGATAAGCGCACTGTCTCTCGACTCGTCCTGACAGATGGCACAGGGATCCTGATCCGTAATGTGACCACAATTGGTGCAGTGGGTCAGTTCCCTTTTCGCATTCACAAGTGCTTTACCAAACTCCAGGACGTCGTCCTCTTCCATCTCTAAAACATAAAAAGCCAGGCGGACCGCTGTTTTAGGACCGATCCCTGGCAATTTAGTAAAGCTGTCGATCAGCTTTGAAATCGGTTCTGGATAATACACTAAAACATTCCTCCACCAGGCATGCCTTTCGTAAACTCACCCATCGTATCATTCGTCTTATCGTCCACCTGTTTCAATACGTCGTTCGTAGCTGCGATGATCAGATCCTGAAGCATTTCCACGTCATCCGGATCGACTGCTTCTTCATCTATTTCCACGTTGGTGATTTCCTTTTTCCCGTTCGCTTCCACTTTAATCATTCCGCCGCCCGCTGTAGCTTCGAACGTCATTTCATAAAGTTCTTCCTGTGCTTTCATCATTTTCTTCTGCATTTTCTGCATCTGTTTCATCATATTATTCATGTTTCCGCCACCACGCATATGAATTCCTCCTAAAGTTTAATCGTGAATTTCAATTATATCATCACCGGCTAATTTTTTCGCTTCTGAGATGAAATCGTCTTCTGTATGTGCATTTTTCTCTTCTTCCGGAGCTTCGTCTCTCTGTTTCTGTACGTACTCCTCACGCAGCTGCTGCCACTTCGGTTCCGGCACGGGGATAATCATCAGCGGTTTCCCGGTGAATTCCTCAAGCAGAGGCTCGATGGTCGCTCTATGATCGAGCGCTAAGGAACAATGGATATCGTAACGAAAGGCGAGAACGAGTGAGCTTCCGGAAGCGGCCCTCGGTTTACTGTTCAACAGTGTCGCATGAGCGGGGGCATTTCTCTTCTTCAATGCTTCCATGAACTCGCCCCACACTTCTTTCACACCGGTAATCGCTTCTTTGGAAGCTTCCTGAAGCGTACGGTTTATCTTCTCGTAAGGAACCCGATAATTGTTTTTGGCTCCCCTGGCGGGCGTCCGCTTTTCCGGGGCAGGTGCCTGCTGAGAGGCTGCGACAGCAGGTGGGTTTTCTTCCATCTTCATGAGTTTCTTTTCCAGCGTATCGATTTTGCGGGACAGTTTATCCACTGTCTCCGCATCTCCCTCTGCGGGAGTTCCCGGTTTCTGGTCTGCAATATTTAAAAGAGCGATTTCTATGAACACCTTAGGACTCGTCGTCCACTTCATTTCCTGCTGACACTGATTCAAAGAGCGGATTGAGCCCTGAATCCATTCCGGCTGAAGCTCCCCGGAGAGATCCCGGAAGCCTTCATCCGGTACTGCTCTCTCCAGATGCTGTTCAAGTCCCGGCGCACTCTTGTACATAAGCAGATCCCGGAGATAGTAGATCAGGTCGAAAACGAAACGCCCCGGATCTTTCCCTTCCTGAATAAGAGCATCCACCGTTTCGAGTGCTTCCTTTACTTCCCCTGCATGTACGTAACGCAAAAGAGCAGCCAGTTGCTGCTGGGAGATGGAGCCGGTAACGGCCAGTACATCTTCCGTACCTACGGCATCCTCACTGTAGGAAATCGCCTGGTCCAGCAGACTGAGAGCATCCCGCATTCCGCCCTCTGCACTCAAAGCTACGATCTCGAGAGCTTCCCTGTCCACTGCAAGATCCTCTTCTTCCGTAATGGAAGCCATCCGTTCTACCATAGCTGTCTGCGATATACGTTTGAAATCGAAACGCTGACAGCGGGAGATGATCGTCAGGGGTATTTTGTGAGGTTCCGTCGTCGCCAGAATGAAAACTACGTGTGAAGGAGGTTCTTCAAGCGTCTTCAACAGGGCGTTGAAAGCCCCGATGGAAAGCATGTGCACCTCATCGATAATGTAGACTTTGTAGGAGACGGAAGTAGGCGCGTATTTGACTTTATCCCTGATATCACGGATCTGCTCCACTCCGTTGTTTGAAGCTGCGTCTATTTCGATAACGTCCGATATGGAACCGTCCTGGATACCGAGACATGCGCTGCAGGCGTTACAGGGTTCTTTTGTCGGTCCCTGTTCACAGTTGACCGTTTTTGCGAAAATTTTCGCAGCACTCGTCTTTCCGGTACCGCGCGGGCCGGAGAACAGATACGCATGTGAAAATTTCTGCTGGGCGATTGCGTTTTGCAAAGTACGTGTAATGTGTGTCTGTCCTACCACATCCCTGAACAGGGTAGGGCGCCACACCCGGTATAGGGCCTGATAGCTCATAGTCGATGTTCCCCTTTGTTAGTCTTACTTCTTATTATAGCGAAAACGGACCCTCCCTGTGAAGTTCCACCTCTGTCTCTCTGCAAAAACTTTACCACCCCGGAGAGAAAAAAAGCCGCTATGGCTCTTCGCCATAACGACTTTCTGTTTTATGTAATGCCGTGCACCTGCTGTCGATGACAGAACCCCAAGCGTTACTCACAATCACAGCTCGATCCAGGCACTCCCGCGGCACACGAGAGGCACAGCTTACTGCTGCTTCCTTCCGGACCTGACAGGGTTCACTGCTTCTCGTTGCGCAGGACCTGGATGTCAACACTGCTTTTGTGAGGCAGACCTTGAAACTTTGTCACCTCGAGCAGGAATTCAGCCTCGCTCTAGCGGCTTGCGAGTGCAGGGCACCGCTACCTCCCCGCTTAGCACGACAATCGTAATTATATAACCTCACTTCCGAAATTGCAACAGATAGCTATTTGTCTTTTCTTTTTTTCCTTATCCTTCTGAAAAAAGAGGAGAGCATCTCTCCGCACTCCTCTCCCATCACCCCGGCGCGGATGGCTGTACGGTGGTTAAAACGGTCGTCATCCAGAAGGTTCATAAGCGTCCCGGCACATCCTGCTTTCCTGTCGTAAGCTCCGTATACGAGTACAGGAATGCGGGACTGAAGAATCGCTCCGGCGCACATCGGACATGGTTCAAGTGTTACGTACAGCGTGCATTCCTCGAGTCTCCAGCTTCCTATAACATCATTGGCACGATCGATCGTAATACACTCGGCGTGAGAGGACGTTTTTTGTGTCGTTTCTCTCAAGTTATGTCCCCGGGCTATCACTTCACCTTCGTGGACGAGGACAGCTCCTATCGGAACCTCTCCGAGTGCCTCTGCTTTCTCCGCTTCCTCGATGGCTTTCTTCATATAATACCGGTCGCTTTCCATACGTCCACGTCCTTAATCGAAAGTTACGAAATAGTTCTTTTCTTCTGCTTCATGATAAGCTGTCTCAAGACCCGCCTCATCGATTCTCTCCTTCGTTACGAAACGATATGGAACGGAAACGGTCCATTCCTCCGCGAAAGGAAAAGGAGTAAGAAGAACAGTAGCTTCGTTCTTCCACTCCGGATAAATCCCGCCCGGAGCGATGTCGAACTTCTGCGGGAAACCGTCTCTGAACCAGGGCACTTCATTTTCTTTTGAGGCCCCCGGCTCATTCATACATATGTACAGAGAGAGATTATCACAAAACTGAAGCCTTTCAAAATGAAGGTGACGTAGTTCCGCCGGCACTTCCACTTTCATTTTGCTGAGCAGTTTTTCCTGCACGTCCTTCTGCTCTTCATAAAATTCGGCGGTACGGGAATCGTCCCGGTCATTTTCGAAGAAGGACTGATAATGCATACTCGTCAGCACTCCGGCGTATGGGGATTGCTCCGCTGTCTTCTCGATGCCGCTGCGATAGGCCGCCAGTTTCTCTTCCAGAGGATAATCAACAAAGGTAAAAGGCCGCCCCTTTTCCCCGTTCCATAGCGGCTTCTCATCGAGAGGGATCCACGCCCTGTCATGGACCTCTACTGCCCAGTCCGCTTCCGATCTGATTCTCGAAGTCAGCAGGAAATCATTTTTCCACTGACGTGCCATCTCTCCTGAGATAAGCGCATGATCATGCTGACGAATCATAACAAACCCTTCCTTATATTCCCGGACAATCATTTTCACCCCTCCACTTCCTCGCTTTTTCGTACTACTAATCATAGCAATTTTTTGAAAATATTAAAAGCACAGGCTTTCGGACCTTTTTCCAAAAGAAAAACCCCGCTTATGAAAGCGGGGCCTCTGTCCTTTATTTACTTAGGATGCGGGTCATTTCTTTATTGAATGCCGGGATATCATCAGGCTGACGACTCGTCACCAGCTGATCCTGGCATACGACTACTTCCTTGTCCTGAACGGTCGCACCAGCGTACTCCATATCCACCTGAATGGATTTGAAGCCTGTCGCATGACGTCCTTCCAGACTTTTCGCAGTGATCAGAAGCTGTGGGCCGTGGCATATTGCGAAGACCGGCTTCTCATTATCCATGAAGTACTTGACGAACTTCACGAAATTATCATCCGCACGGAGCTGATCCGGAGAGAAACCTCCCGGAATGAGCAGCGCATCGAAATCGCCAGGGTTTACGTTATCAATAGATTTGTCTATTGCAACTTTCGCCTCTCCCTGTTTTCCTGTCACTTCTTTTCCGGCTTCCCATTCTATATTCGTCACTTCATGGCCTTCTTTTTTCAAAGCGTTGACCGGCTGAGTGAATTCTACATCTTCAAACATATCGGTGATTACACATGCTATTTTACTCATTGTGTTTTCATCTCCTTTGTAAGATTGTTTCCACTGTAAATGTTTCCCGGTACATAATATATTAAACCTGATCCCGCTTTCGCTCTTTCACGGAAAACGTCTGAAAGGCCGGGTTTTCCTGGTTTTTATAGATTTCCTTTCCGGCTATAGCATTTAAAACGTGTATATTTCTGTGCACAGCGAGGCCAAGGTTGGTCGCTCCGGTTCCATGGGAGTGGGTAAGGCCGGTAGCTGTGAAGAACTGGTGAGACCGTTCTTTATTGAAGACGAGTTTATAGTCTCTCGTTACTTTGTACTGCATATCGCCTTCCCACTCGATTTTATTTTTGAAATTCTGTATGAACCACTCGGGAAAATGCGGTTCATACCCGGTCGCAAGTACGACTTTTTTCGTCGAATGCACGTATTGTTCTTCTTCCTGCCACTGATAACAGTCGAGGTGATACCTTCCGTTGTCGTAAGTGATATTGTTCACTTCCGTCATCGGCTGAATGAAGATACCGCTCTCCCCTCCTCCTGCTGTCCGGTGATACAGTTTCGTATACAGACGGATAAGGGTGTCGGGATCGATGCCCTTACGCAAAGGTTTAAGGGTGTCGAGGGCTTCCAGACGTTTTTCTTCGCTTAAACTATGGAAGTAATCGATGTATTCGGGGGTGAACATCTCCTGGGCAAATTTCGCCTGATCCAGCTGGAATAGACCTCCGGACCTTGTAAGAAGCGTTATCCGCATATCCTGTCGCTCCTGTTCCTCCAGCAGGTCGAGAAAGATTTCAAGAGCACTCTGCCCCGAGCCGATCACCGTCACGTCCTGGGAGCGGAGAAGCTGATCTTTTTCAAACAGATAGCGGCTGGAATGAAGAACGTCTTCCCGCGAGAGTTCTTCCGTCCCTTTGAATAAGAGCGGCTTCGTGCCCGTCCCCATCAACACGTGTTTCGTATCATATTTTTTGAGCTCACCCGTCATTTTATCCTCTACCTCGACGGTGTAATACTCTTCCTCCTCATGATCCAGAACGTCCACCACCACATGACCAAAATACAGGTTGTCGAGGCGACCGGCCGCCCATTGCAAATAATCGTTGTATTCCTGGCGGGGGATTTTGAAATTCTGATACAGGTAAAAAGGAAATAATCTATTGTTTTCATACAGGTAGTTCATGAACGTATAAGGGCTTTTAGGATCAGCGAATGTAGCCAGATCCGCCATGAACGGCACCTGTAAATCCATCTTTTCCACGAGCATGCCGGGGTGCCATTCGAACTTCGGAGTATCATCAAAAAAGATCCCCTCCACTTCATTCGTCTGATCTATGAGCCCGGCCATCCCGAGATTATAAGGTCCTATTCCAATACCGATTACGTCGTACATACTATTTCCCCCTTTTTCTTCTAAGAGGCTATTCCCAACTTTCCTCCTTCTTAATCTCCGGGGTTTTTTCGGGTACGTTCATCTATTGTGTATGTTTCACGTGGAACTTCTGCCGGAAAGCAAAACAAAAAGCACGTCGCTTTCCGCGGGCACAGCCTCAGCTGGCGTAATCATGAAATTCTTTTGATTACGAGGCCGTACCGGTTCTGCGGAAATTGACGTACTTTTCATATAGTATTCATGGATTCAGTTGTCCGATTTCTGTATCTTTATCGTTCATTTTGTCCCGAGTGCCGGAAATAATTATTCTTCAAGTGTGGACGTGTCTCCTGTCGGAAGTCCAAGTTCCCAGGACTTCAGCAGACGACGCATAATCTTACCACTTCTCGTTTTAGGAATAGAGTCTTTCACTTCCATTTCACGTGGTGCTGCGTGAGCACTCAGACCTTTTTTCACGAACTGACGGATTTCCTCCAGCAATTCCTCTGATTCTTCGTAGCCATCGTTAAGCATAATGAAAGCTTTGATAATTTCTCCGCGCTCAGGGTCCGGTTTACCGATAACCCCTGCTTCCGCTACGGCTTCATGTTCAATCAGCTTACTTTCCACTTCAAACGGTCCTACCCGTTCTCCGGAAGTGTTGATGACATCATCGAGACGTCCCTGGAACCAGAAGTATCCGTCTTCATCCTGATAGGCACTGTCACCGGAGACGTACCAGCCGTTGACGAAGTAGCTTTCAAATTTGCCAGGGTTGTTCCAGATGGCGCGCATCTGGGCAGGCCACCCTTCTTTGATCGCCAGGTTCCCCATCTGGTTCGGTGGAAGTTCGTTCCCTTCGTTATCTACGATGGAAGCTTCTATTCCCGGAATCGGTTTACCCATGGAACCGGGACGGATTTCCATAGCAGGGAAGTTACAGATCAGCTGGGCTCCCGTCTCCGTCATCCACCATGTATCGTGGATACGAAGGTCGAACGCCTTCAGCCCCCACGTAACGACTTCCGGGTTAAGCGGTTCCCCTACACTCAGTACATGACGGAGGGACGACATATCATGTTTTTTCGCAACCTCCGCTCCCGCACTCATCAGCTTACGGAAAGCGGTAGGGGCCGAGTACCAGACGCTGATCTCTTTCTCTGCAATGAGAGAATACCAGTCATCGGCACTGAAGCGGCCACCTTTGACCACGTTCGTCACTCCGTTCAGCCACGGGGCGAAAATACCGTAGCTCGTACCTGTAACCCAGCCCGGATCGGCAGTGCACCAGTAAATATCGCTTTCTTTCAGATCGAGCACCCACTTACCCGTCTGATAATGCTGGATCATGGCATTGTGTACGTGGTAGACGCCTTTCGGTTTACCCGTTGATCCCGAAGTGTAGTGAAGCAGCATTCCGTCTTCGAGGTCCACCCATTCTATATCGAAATCCTGAGAAGCGTCTTTCATCTCCTCCTCAAAACTGATATAGTCTTCGGACCCTTCTCCTCCTACGAGCACGACCTGCTTCAGATCCGGAAGTTCTTTTTCCGGTACGCGTTCGAGAAGCTCAGGAGTCGTTATGAGCATTTTAGCCCCGCTGTCTTCCAGGCGATCACGGACAGCCTGTTCCATAAACGCTTCAAATAGAGGACCCGCGATAGCTCCGGTTTTCAATATACCGAGAAAAGCAGCGTAAAATTCCGGGCTTCGCGGAAGGAACATAAAAACCCGGTCCCCTTTTTCAATATTATGCTTCTTAAGTACGTTTGCGAATTTATCACTTTCCCGCTTCAAATCACTGAATGTGAGTGTTTCTTCCCGACCGGGAGCCGAATAGACGAGAGCGGGCTGATCTTTTTTGTCAGGGTTCTCCGCATGCTTATCTATCGCTTCATAGGCCATGTTTACTTTCCCTGTTTCATTCCAGGTGAAATTCTTTCTGGCATCTTCCCAGTCAAACGTTTTGTACATTTCTTCGTAGTTTTCGAGATTGTAATTACCCGTTTGTGCCGGAATTGATTTCATATCCATAATTGTCTCACACTCCTTGGCAAAATTACTCCCCCCATTTCACAAATCAGGGAAGCTATGTACATGTATTTCGGAAAATTCCGTTAATTGCATTGTATGCGATTTCAAAAAATATTTAAAGTAAAACACATAATTTCCCTTTTGACCGCCGCAGTCGGGGGACGTTTGCTTCCCGCCTTTTGTCTTTATATAATATACAGTAGAAAGGTGAGAGACTATGACTAAAGAAAATAAAATGTTTTGGATTCTCGGTGTTATAGGAACAGTCAATATTATCGTTTCCCTTATACTGCTTCTGGCTATCAACAACACAATGATTTCCCTAATGCTCTTCTCCTCGGGTGTGTTTCTTATCATCGGAGGAATTGCGGATCGGAAGGAGAAAAACCGGCGCCGTCAGCGCGGCTTGTAACCGGGTTTTCTTCCACCTTTTACTCTCGTAGTAAAATAAATCCCCGTGAGAACGATTGCACCTCCGATAACCTGATCAACCGTAATTTTTTCCTGCAGAAACAGAAGGGAAAGGATTGCAGTGGCGAACGGCAGCAGATTGATGAATATCGTTGCCTTCGCCGGTCCTATTTCCGCAACGGCCATATTCCATGACAGCAGTGCAAGAAAAGACGGAAACAGTCCGGTGTAAAGGATACTGGTGATTATCGGCAAGGACCAGTCGGTTATGAACCGTCCCTGGGACCATTCGAATAGAAAGGCCGCTATCATCACCATAATATTTCCGATCAGCAGGATACCGAACAGACTTCCGAACAAAGGCAGCCTGTAACCGTAAGCGTTTACGAGCGTAGAGTAGACAGCCCAGCTGATGACCGCTCCTATCATAATCAGATCTCCACTGTTGAACTCGAGACTCAGAAGCCTCGCAAAGGATCCCTTACTTATAATATAGGCGACACCAACCAGGGAAATCCCTACACCGACCAGCTGACTCAGTCCATATTTCTCCTTCAGGAACACGGCCCCGATAAAAATAGTCACTGCCGGGGTAAGCGATTCCATAATAGAGGCGTTTACAGTGGTAGTGTAATGCAGCGCCAAATACGAAAAAGCCGGAAACATTACAATTCCCGTAGCTGCCATGCCGACCAGAGGGCGCCACCCCTCTATTAGCTGTCTCTTCACCAGCCTAATCTTCTTCCAGTAAAACGTCGCGACAAGAAGCAACCCGATGAGCGTTCTCAGCCACGTCAGGGTCAAAGGAGGAACGGCATCAGCCGCCACTTTCCCTACGATATAGTTCCCTGCAAACAAAAACATAGTTACCATTACAAGAGCATACGCTCTCATCCCGACTCCCCCTTTCCTGAATAACGAATGTACTCGGGTATCTCTTTTTCTAAAAGCCAGGGACTTTTCTTCTTCCTCATTTCCCCTCAGTAAAAAAGAGCCTCTCGTCTATAAAGAGGTTCTTCTCACCATTCCAGGATATATCCTTTCACCCCTATCGGTTTTTGATCGGGTTCCTGCTGAACCGCTTTGAAATAAGGATCTTCATGATCGAGATAGTATTCGATAGACTCCGGATCCAGATATAGCTTATATTCAAGATTGGTGACTTTATGAAGTTTGACGTTCGATACTGTCTCCTGGTTCTTTTCTTCGTCAATCAGGAAAATATCGATTGTATCAAATCCGTACGTAATTAAACGATCTTTCAATTCCATAACTCGCCTCCTTCCTATCTCAGTGTGTACTATACTTCTTACCCTATCTTTTCCATATAAAAACAAGGGCTGGCTGATCCTCCCGGAGAAATTAAAAAAATCGTTTCCATGCCTGAATACCGAAGTAGAACGCCTGGAGGAAAAAGCCTGTACCCCAGACGACCGACGGTATTTTCGTAGCACGTGCGAGGTTCGTCGCATCCCCGGCCCCGGAAGGAGAGGTGAGGCTGAGCCACATGATATTAAAAGCGCTGATGACCGACTGCACCAGTATAAGTGCGGCAATAAACGTCAAAGCATAAACGATGAGCGTCTGGTGACCGGAACGCAGCAGCCAGAGAAAGAGAGCTGCGAACGTGATAATCCAGAATACTCCGTACAGATTGCGTACCCAGAATAACAGGTTTACGGAGAGTAATCCGAGAAGCAGAATAACGATTAGCGTGTATTTTCCTTTAGAGAGAAGGTAAAAAAGAAGAAATGCGAACGCTGACGCGAAAATATAGCCCGACAGGCTGGTGAGTACGTGGCTGAACCATGAGGTGTGCCCGGTCATGGTTACACCGGACGTGTTGGGAAAGAGGGAGATGTTCCGTACTTCCCCGCCGCTTAAAAGAGCCATTAAGGAGTGGCCGGTTTCGTGTACCATCGTATTCAGCATAGCAAAATACTTTCCTATGATAGGCATCTGGGTCAGTAAAAGAGCAACTATAAGACTTATAATAATTTGTATTTTCATCGATACCTCTCCATTCCTCATCTGCTTTCTTCTTTACGTTTTCACGGACGGAAACGTTTCATGCATAGTGGCCCCCGACCTTTTTACTTCTCTCGATTGTAATCCCGCCCGGCTCATAACTGCTGGCCCGCAGCAGAGAAGTGGAGCCGTACCGGGCCCGTATGTCATCCATCGTAACAGCCAGATCACGTTCTTTCTCTTTCCGGTCGAAAAAGGTCATCTGCAGACTCTCATCATTCTCCAGGTTCGTGAGAGAGACGTAAACCCGGCGAATGGCCAGGCCGCGGTCGTAATGTTTCCGGAATAAGGAAAGGATCGCTCTATACATATCCATCGTCAGGTTCGTCGGGGTATGGAGAGTGAGTGAACGGGAAAACCCTCCGCCTGTCCCTTTCGTGTACCCGAGCCCTAAATGGACGGTCCGGCCGATATGATGGAATTCTCTCGCCCTGCGGCACACCTCCTCACATAAATCCAGAAGACAGGGATATATATCCTTTTCGTCATAATCCTCAAGCAGCGTTATTCCGTGCCCATAACTCTTTTGCACCGCCCCCGTGAAGTTTCCGAATACCGGACTTAAGTCCACGCCTCTTGCATGCCAGTAGAGCTGTTCTCCCATTACACCGAAACGTTTTTTAAGAAAGCGCAGCGGATGGGTGGCCAGATCTCCGAGCTTTATAATTCCCATATTGTTTAAACGCCGCATCATACGTTTCCCTATCCCCCATATATCTTCCACCGGCACCGGCCACAGAAGCCTTTCCACATCTTCATAACGGCAGACGGCGATTCCGTCTGCGCTCTTTTTCGCATGTATGTCCAGCACGACTTTAGCCAGAAACTTATTATCTCCTATACCGACCGCACACTCAATCCCGAACTGTTCGGCAATTCTTTTCCGGAAAAGTTCAGCGACTTCACGTGGAGGACCATAGAGCTTCTCCAGCCCGTCCACCGTCACCCAGAGCTCATCGATGGAATAAACGTGGATGGCTTCCCGCGGCGCATACTGATGAACGAGCCTCGTAATCTCTACGGAAACATCCAGATAATCCTGCATGCATGCTTTGGCGATAATGATTTCCGGGTCATCGGGAAGCTCGAAAAAGCGGGAAACGTTGCCTGTTCCGTGCCGCTCCTTGAGAGCGGGAGAGGCTGCAAGCACGATACTACCGCTGCGTTCCGGGTCACCGACTACGGCCAGAAGGGCCTTCGCCGGGTCGAGCCCCCGCTTCATGCACTCGACACTGGCATAAAAAGACCTCATATCAAGACACAGTACGTCGTGTCTCGGGTAGGGGAATTCCGTCATCGCCATCACCTCATTTCCCGGGAAATATAATAGCAGCATCTTTTTACTTTAATGGGAACACTTGTTCTTATATTACCCCTGAACTGTTTTTTTGTAAACAGTACTTTTTGATCCTCCCCCCTGCAAGTCCACGATTTTGGTTACGGGAGGCGGGGGCTGCCACGTTGATAAAAAACGCCTCATGAGTCAGAGACCTTCTGCTGACTCACGAGGCGCTTATATCTGTCAGGAAGTGTTTTCATCCTTAAGAAACCGGATGATTTCGCTCATCAACTCTTCACTTTTCTCCCCTTTGAATATCTCCTGAGCGTGGGCTCCGCCCGAAATTTCCATCTTTTTCATCAATTCTTCCGTACTTTCTTCAAGTTCTCTGTAACCTTCGTCTTCACTGTAAACGGTCAATACCGGGGTATTGCTGATTTTCATAGGGTCGCCTCCTGGAGAGAGAAGAACCACTTTTTGAAAATCGAAGTCCCCTTCCGTCACAGCTTCAATAGCGGAAGAACCTCCGGCGCTTGCCCCCATCACAGCTACCTCTTCGGCTCCGTGCTCTTCTTTAAGCATCGCAGCCGCTTTTTTGAGTGTCCGCGGTGACGTGTCTTTCGTCGCAAAAGCGGTGATACCGTTATCTGCCAATTTTCTGCCCTGGTCATCCCAGCTTTCCGCATTGTAAACGGCACCGTGAGAGAGGACGACGCCAAGGTCTCCGTCCCCTTTCCACAATTCACCTTCTATATTACTTTCCTCGGATGTGTTTTTATCTTCCGTATCCGTACTCTGACTGCCCGAGTCTCCTCCCTGACAGCCTGCAAGAGAGAATAGTACTACAATAAAAAGAAGTACCGTATACATCCATCTCATTTCCAATCCCTCCCGTGTTTCATAATTTCCGGGCCCGGATCTGTTCAGGCCTCCATTTGTCCTGTACCCTTCAACCGTATTTTTCAAAATGATAAATACGTAGTATTGGGTAAGAAGAGGTGCATGTGTTCCAAAAAATTGCTCATAAGTCAACAGATAGATGAAAGGAACAACAAAAAAATGCAGAAATTCAGGGAAACGGAAAGGATAACCATTTCTACCATAGTTATTTTTTACTATATGTGTTTATAATGATACCTGCAGCGTTACAAACATCTATTCAAGGAGGTACATAGTATGAAAAAGTTTTTCAAATTCGGTTGTTTAGGAATTATAGGAATCATAGTTCTTAGTGCTGTGCTTGCTGCTTTAGGTGGGGGAGATTCCACCGAGGATACATCCTCGAATGAAGAAACCCAGTCAGAAACAACCAGTGAAAATCAAAGTCAGGAAAATGGCAGTGAAAGCCAAAATCAAGAAAATGAAAATCAAAGTGAAGAAAATACCGAACAGTCTTCCGGTAATTCTACTTCCGAAAGTGCACCCTCTGAAAACGACGAAGCTATAAGTGCAGAAGAATTCGAACAGATTTCTAATGGTATGAGCTATGAAAAAATTGTAGAAATCATAGGAAGTGAAGGCAGTCTTCAATCTGAAACAGGAGAAAAAGGCAGTCAGTTCCATACAGTTATTTATTCATGGGACGGAGAGTCAGGTTTCGGTTCTAACGCATTGCTTACTTTCCAGAACGGGGAGTTGCAAAGTAAATCACAAGCCGGAGTCGGAGACGGCAGTTCTTCAGACGTAACAATCACTTCGGAAGAATTCAATCAAATCGAAAATGGAATGAGTACTGAAGAAGTATTTGAAATTGTTGGAGGAGAAGGAGAAGTTACTTCTGAAAGTGGAGAGCCAGGAAGTCAATTTTACACGGTAAGCTATACCTATAGCGGAGAAACCGGCCTGGGCTCCAACGCTATACTGATGTTCCAGGGTGGAAAACTGTCATCTAAATCTCAGTTTGGACTGGAATAAAACCGCAACGACATTTCTCTTTTTTAAAGCTTGTCGTAAGAGTTTTGTTTATCTGGAAATGCAAAGAATTCCATTAATTATTAATATATGTATTTAAAAAAGGAATGCAGCCATTTCATGAAATGGCTGCATTCCTTTTCGTGTAAAACTTTTAACATATACCCTATGCCCTACAGCAAAAGCCTTTCCGCGATTCGGGTGAGGAAGGAATCGCTTATGCTGTACATAGTAACGTCATCTATTATTACTGGCTTTATTTTTCTTATCAGAGTTAAAATCAATGACTTCTTTAGCTATCACACCGAGCAAACTGACCATCACTCCGACCCCTACTATCAAATACATCATAGTGAATACTTTCCCTGCATCAGTAACAGGAGCCATGCCTATATCTATACTGCTCGGAATCAGACTGGTGATTCCGAAATAAATGGCGTTCAACACGCTCCATCCTTCCACGGTAGTATAAAATAACGTACCGGATAAGAGAATCAAGAACAACGTGAACAATAAAGATTGAAAAGCAGGACGGGCTAACGCTTTGCCGACAGCTTTCAATAAACGTAATGCAGTCAGAAAGAATGAAATCATATTTTCTTCTCCTCTTCATTTTTTCGTGATTATTAGAGAACGGCCCGGTTACGGCAGATTCATACTACCCTTCATGTTAAGGTTTCGCCCTCTGATGGACGGTTTCCGTCCTTTTGTAAAAAAGGCAATAGAAAACCTCCTTCCGAATACAGATTACGAAACGGAAGAAGGTGCACGTACCACTTTTAGTATAAAACTTTAACTGCATTCTCATCGGTGGAATCACCGCTTATAAACTGCGAAACGCCCCCGGCAGGATTCGAACCTGCGACACATGGTTTAGGAAACCAATGCTCTATCCCCTGAGCTACGGGGGCACAAACGTTATTATACTACCATTTCCCTTTTATGCAAAGATAAAATTCTTCCTCCTCGTGCCTTCCCTGACCGGTGTGTGATAGAATATACTTTGTCTGTTCGAACGGATGTATAAAAAGGAGGAAGACAGTAATGGCTCAACTGCCTTTTATAGCTGTGGAAGGTCCGATCGGTGTAGGAAAGACCTCCCTGTCCAAGAAAATAGCTGCGCATTTCGAATTTCAATTATTGGAAGAAATCGTAGAAGAAAATCCTTTCCTCGGTAAATTCTACGACAATATCGAAGAATGGAGCTTTCAGACAGAGATGTTTTTCCTCTGTAACCGGCACAAGCAGCTTGAAGATATAGAATATAAATTTTTGAGGGAAGGTAAGCCCGTCGTCGCGGATTATCATATCTTCAAAAATATGATTTTTGCAAAGCGTACACTTAAAGAAGAACATTTCCGCAAATATTCCCGTATCTTCGATATTCTGACCGGAGATATGCCGCGTCCTAACATGGTCATTTATGTACATGCGGGGCTCGACACATTATTCGAGCGTATACGGAGACGGGACCGGGACGTGGAAGCGAATATACAGCCTGAGTATCTGCAGCAGCTGTCCGATGATTATGAGACATTCATGGATCAGTTCGAAGAAACCCACCCCGATATTCCGGTCATACGTCTGGACGGGGACCGTCTGGATTTCATCAAACATCAGCGTGATCTTAACTATATACTTGAAAAAGTCGGGAGCTACCTGAGCAAAGGAGAAGTGATCAAATGAACGCACGTGAAAAATACGGGATCCCGCACGACAGTGTGATTACCGTAGCCGGTACGGTAGGTGTCGGGAAGTCGACGCTCACGACATCTCTGGCCCAGGCCCTGAACTTCCGTACGTCGTTTGAAAAAGTGGAGAAGAATCCTTATCTGAGCAGTTTCTATAAAGACTTCGAACGGTGGAGTTTCCATCTGCAGATCTACTTTCTCGCAGAGCGGTTCAAAGAACAGAAAAAAATCTTCGAATATGGTGGCGGCTTCGTCCAGGACCGCTCCATTTATGAAGATACCGGTATCTTCGCGAGAATGCATTACGATCAGGGTACCATGTCCCCTACCGATTACGAGACGTACACCAACCTGTTTGATGCGATGGTCATGACCCCCTATTTCCCGCACCCGGATCTGCTTATCTATTTGGAAGGGTCATTCGATGACGTCATCGAACGCATCAGAGACCGTGGTCGGCCGATGGAACAGGAGACACCGACTGCTTACTGGGAAGAAATGTACAACCGTTATGAAGACTGGATCGACAATTTCAATGCCTGTCCGGTATTACGTCTGAATATAGCCGACTATGACCTTCTGAATGATGAAAAAAGCGTTGAACCGATTCTCGAAAAAATCGGTCACTTTATTCAGCAGGCCCGTAAATGGAGATCGAGCCATCTCCCGGTCGAGTGAAAATAAAAGAAACCCCCCCGTCTGCAACAGTTCGGTAGTGACCCCTAAAAGTTAGAGTTTTTATTAGGAAGCTGATTGGCTGGTTTGAGTCCGGTATTGAATGGGACTCAAACCAGCTAATTTTGCTT
>NZ_FTOK01000007.1:0-128151 GCF_900156705.1 Salimicrobium salexigens
TCAAACTCTCCATAAAAGAGATTGATTAGCTCAATCATAATTCGTTCAAAAAATTGACGCATGGCATAAAACATTGTTCAGTTTTCAAAGATCTAATTCATGGTGGGCCTGAGTGGACTTGAACCACCGACCTCACGCTTATCAGGCGTGCGCTCTGACCAACTGAGCTACAGGCCCATTAGTTAAAATGGAGCGGGTGAGGGGAATCGAACCCCCGTCATCAGCTTGGAAGGCTGAGGTTTTACCACTAAACTACACCCGCATTAAGTTATTGGAAGTAACGATGGTCGGGAAGACAGGATTCGAACCTGCGACCCCTTGGTCCCAAACCAAGTGCTCTACCAAGCTGAGCTACTTCCCGTAAGAAGAAAACAGTGCGCCCGAGAGGACTTGAACCCCTAACCTTCTGATCCGTAGTCAGACGCTCTATCCAATTGAGCTACGGGCGCCTATATACTGATGAATGCGGTCGAGAGGACTTGAACCTCCACGGGATTAACTCCCACTAGGCCCTCAACCTAGCGCGTCTGCCGATTCCGCCACGACCGCATATAAAGAAATGAAATGGTGCGGGTGGAGGGACTTGAACCCCCACGTCGTAAGACACTAGATCCTAAATCTAGCGCGTCTGCCAATTCCGCCACACCCGCAGGGAAGTGAGCCATGGAGGGCTCGAACCTCCGACCCTCTGATTAAAAGTCAGATGCTCTACCAGCTGAGCTAATGGCTCCCTGTTAAAAACTTTCAATTATATCCGTTTTTCAAGCGCAAAAACTATTTTATAATTTCCATACTTGAAAGTCAAGAGAAAAATCAAAAAAGAAAAATGGCTGGGCTAGCTGGATTCGAACCAGCGCATGACGGTACCAAAAACCGTTGCCTTACCGCTTGGCTATAGCCCAATCATTTAAATAGTGGCGGTCCGGACGGGACTCGAACCCGCGACCTCCTGCGTGACAGGCAGGCATTCTAACCAACTGAACTACCGGACCGGACTAATGACCCGTACGGGATTCGAACCCGTGTTACCGCCGTGAAAGGGCGGTGTCTTAACCACTTGACCAACGGGCCATATAATGGCGGAGAAGGAGGGATTCGAACCCTCGCGCCGCTTACGCGACCTACACCCTTAGCAGGGGCGCCTCTTCAGCCAACTTGAGTACTTCTCCGTATATGGCTCCACCGGTAGGATTCGAACCTACGACAAATCGGTTAACAGCCGATTGCTCTACCACTGAGCTACGGTGGAATATGATGTCGCAATAACCAGCGACGTAAAACATCTTACATGATATGAAAGTTTATGTCAATCATATTTGCATGAAAATATGTTTTTTCGCCGTTCCGCTTTCAACGGCTATACTAACTTAACACGCGGCTTCAAATTCGTCAATATCCATCATCCACCTTTTCTAAAATACCTTTGCATCTGCCACATCTGTATTTATCCGTGTTCACCCGGCGCTTCCGTCTGTACGTAACACCGCATCTCCGACATCTGTAATGGTGGAAGTCCTGTTTTTTCGAGGAAGGGAGCGGAGTGCAATGTCTTGGTGAACCCGTTTCTTCCATTAAACGACGGAAGTCTGCATCCCGGTGATGATATCCTTTTCCTTCTATATGGAGGTGATAATGACACAACTCGTGTTTTATGATCCCCTCCAGTTCTTCCGGACCGCATTCTTCCAGGTACAAACGATTGATTTCAATACGTCTTTCCTTCGGGATATATCTTCCGCCTGTAGTACGGAGACGGGGATTGAATCTTATGTCATCACGGAACTCGCGCGCAAACTCTCTCCGCGATATTTCTTTCGTCCACTCCAGCAGCTGCTCATCCTCCATACTTCCATCCCTCCTCTTTTCACAAAAGATGGCAGACCTCCCGCGGAAGGCCTGCCCGTACTTAGCCGCACCCCAAACTCAGGATTTTTTCACCATAGTCAGAGCTACGCGCTGTTTTTTCAGATCGACTTCCTCGACCCAGACCGTCACTACGTCTCCGACCGAAACTACGTCCATCGGGTGCTTGACGAAACGTTGCGCCAGTTTGGATATATGGACGAGTCCGTCCTGTTTCACGCCGACGTCGACGAAAGCTCCGAAGTCCACGACGTTCCGCACCGTTCCTTCAAGTTCCATACCGGCTTCCAGATCCTCCATCGTCAACACGTCCGTTTTCAGCAGAGGCTTCTGAAGATCATCCCGAAGGTCCCGCGACGGTTTCTTCAACGATTCAATTATATCTGAAAGGGTCCACTCTCCGACATCAAGCTGCTCCGCCGTATGTTTCAGATCTATACCCGCGAGCTTCCCGGCGAGTACGTCAGACCCGGCGTCTTCTTTTTCCAGGTCAAGCTCTGCCAACAGCTTACGGACCGCCGGATAACTTTCCGGGTGGATCGGCGTCCGGTCCAGAGGATCCTCCCCTTCCGGCAGTCTTAAAAATCCGATACTTTGTTCATACGTTTTCGCTCCCAGCCTCGGTACGTTTTTCAAGTCTTTCCTGGTAGCGAACTTCCCGAGCTCTTCTCGTTTTTTTACAATATTTCCGGCGACTGTTTTATTCAGTCCGGATACGTACTGCAAGAGAGAGGAAGAGGCGGTGTTGGCATTCACTCCTACCTGGTTCACTGCCGTTTCCACGACGAAAGTGAGCGATTCGTTCAGTCGCTTCTGGCTGACGTCATGCTGGTATTGTCCGACCCCGATCGATTTCGGGTCGATCTTCACCAGTTCGGCGAGCGGGTCCTGCACCCGTCTGGCAATCGAGACGGCACTTCTTTCTTCCACCTGAAAATCCGGAAATTCTTCGCGGGCAAGTTTCGATGCCGAATACACACTGGCCCCGGCTTCATTCACAATCATGTAAGGAGCGTCCCAGCTGTGTTTCTGAATCAGTCCTGCGAAAAACTGTTCCGTTTCCCGGGAAGCTGTTCCGTTACCGATGGCGAAAAGTTCAATATCGTGCTTTTTCATCAATTCCTGTACTTTCTTCTCCGCCCCCTGATAATCCTTACGGGGAGGAGTCGGAAAAATGACTGCAATATCAAGAACTTTACCGGTCTCATCCACGACGGCCAGTTTACACCCGGTTCTGTAAGCCGGATCGATGCCGAGAACTGTTTTTCCCTGGAGAGGAGGCTGCAGCAAAAGACTCCTCAAATTTTTCGAAAACACGTCAATCGCCTGTTCTTCCGCTTTTTCCGTCAGTTCATTCCGTATTTCCCTCTCCACGGAAGGTTTGATCAGCCGCTTGTACCCGTCCTCGACAGCTGCGTGAAGAATGCCCGTCTTCTCCCCGGCACTTCCTGTTTTCCGGTGGAGATAGTCGAGTATTCTCTCCTCCGGCGGCAGCACCGCCACTTTCAGTACATCTTCCTTCTCTCCACGGTTCAGGGCGAGCACGCGGTGGGAGGCTACCGCTTTAAGGGACTCCTGGAATTCGTAATACATTTCGTAAATCCCTTTTTCATCCTTCTCTTTCTTTTTAGCTTCGGAAGTAAGAGAGCCGTCATACGTTTTATTCCGTATATGATCACGGTATTCCGGCTCATCCGCCACCCACTCTGCCACGATATCCTGTATTCCCTGCTGTACCTCTTCAAGCGTATGTAAATCGTTCTCTTCGGAATAATACTTCCGGGCCTCTTCTTCGATGGATAAATCAGATTTGTTCCATACCAGTTCAGCGAGCGGCTCCAGCCCTTTTTCTTTCGCTACTGTTGCTCTCGTTCTGCGCTTTTGCTTATATGGACGGTAAAGGTCTTCGATCCGCTGCAGTTTCGAAGCTTCCTGAAGTTCCTTCTCAAGTTCCGGCGTCAGCTTGCCCTGCTCATCGATCAGGCGCGTTACTTCTTCTCTTCTTTTACGTACGTTCTGTTCATAAGTATAGTTGTCCTCAATATCCTTGATCTGGACTTCATCCAGACCGCCCGTCATGTCTTTCCGGTACCGGGCGATAAATGGCACTGTAAAATCCTCTTCGAGTAAAGCCAGTACTTCCTTGACGGAAGATTCTTTGATGGATGTCTGTCCTGCTACTTTCTGAATCAATGTCTGTTCTGCCACTCATTCTTCCTCCCTAAACGTTCTTCTTTTCATTTTAACAGAAATTCACCGGTCCAAACCGGGGATTACGATGTTACACGAAATACAAAATTCCCCATTCCCGCCTGCGGAAATGAGGAACTCAGTTGTATTCCATTGCAATAAGGGTCGTGTCATCCGAACGCGACTCCCCGAACTCGATATCATACTGCTCGATAAGATCCTGCACGGTACGAGCCTGGTAAAAGAGCTTGGATAACTTCCTCTCATCCACGCCATCCGAAAATACAAGGAACCGCATTCCCTTCTCGAGATCTCCGCGTTTCACCCTCAACTCTCTGGGGTAGCCGGCGAGAAAACCGGGGAGCGGGATATTCCTGCTTTTTTTGCCGGAGCCGTCGACAACGACAATACCTATATTCCCGATGGAAGAATAGGCATACGTTCCTTCTTTCTTATCAATACGAAGGATGCCGAGCACTACGCCTCTTTTTCCGTCAAGAACACGGTTACATTTCTCGATGAGTGATCGGATCGTATCGTCCGGATTCTCTTCTATCACCTTCATAACAGCTTTGGAAGCATCTTTGGCCAGTTCTCCGCTGCCCAGACCGTCTGCCAGTGCACAGATGAAATTATTTTCCGTTTCATTATAGATGAAGCTGTCTCCGCAGTAGTAGTTTCCCTGCTTCGGTTTTTGATACGTTGCCACATTCAAAGCTGTATCCGACATCAGCGGAACGCCTCGGATGATTCGGACTGAAGAGCTTCTCTCAGTTTACGCAGGGCGCGGCGCTGCAGACGGGAAACGTGCATCTGTGAAATGCCGAGCTGTTCTCCGGTATCCTTCTGGCTCATATTCTTGAAATACGTGCACTGAAGAATCTCCTGCTCCCTTTCACTGAGAATAGGGAGTACTTTCTCCAACAGCATGCGCTGATCGATATTTTCATATCCATCTTCCTGATCACCGATGAGATCAAGGATCGTCACCGTACTTCCGTCAGAATCCGCTTCTATTTTACGATCGACAGATAGAGCTTTGTAGCTTTTGCCCATCTCCATCGTTTCCAGCACATCTTCCTCGGAAACTTCGAGATATTCGGAAATTTCCAGTACGGAAGGGGAACGCTGCAGATCACTCGTCAGTTCTTCCGATGCTTTTTTGATCTTCGGCCCGAGCTCCTTAATACGTCTTGGTACGTGTACACTCCACGTCTTATCCCGGATAAAACGTTTTATCTCTCCGATGATCGTAGGAATGGCGAACGATTCAAACGATTTCCCGAACGACGGGTCATATCTTCTGATAGCGGCCAGCAGTCCGAGCATTCCTACCTGTACAAGATCTTCGTGGATAGTACTGTTTTTGCTGTACTTCCGTGCGATAGATTCCACAAGATCATTATAGGTGAGTACGATTTTCTCCTGTATTTCCTCATCACGCGGGTGTTCCTGAAGATACGCTATCCACTCGTATACTTCATCATTGTGATGTTGAGACTTGGTCGCCATCACGGCCCACCTCGTTTTCATGGAGATACTTCGTCATAAGTACGATCACTCCATGCTCACTCTTGATTTCCACTTTATCCATCAAGGCATCAATAAGAAACAGACCGAATCCGCCTTCGCGGAGTTCTTCCACGTTATCTTCCTGCTGGTATGGTCCTATTTCTTCTTTGACGGCTTCCAGATTAAAGCTTCCTCCATGGTCGGCCACCATGATTTCCAGACGATCTTCATAAACCCCGCAACCTATAGTCAACTCACCATCTTCATCACTTTTATACGCATGTTCCACACCGTTTGTGATCGCTTCTGATACTGCGACTTTCAGATCTTCGATGTCTTCGTAATTGAATCCCATGCGGCTTGCAATACCGGAGATACTAAGACGGACTACTCCGATGTATTCCGGTTTTGCAGGAACTTTCACTTCAATGAAATCAAAAGCATTAACCATTACATTCCACCTCTGACTGATGTGTTGATATCCATTATTTCCGTAAGACCGGTTATCTTGAACAGCCGATAAACCCGTTCGTGCATATGAACCAGTTTCATATCGGACCCGTGTTCTTTCGTGGACTTAAGGGCGCTGATGAAAATGCCGAGGCCGGTAGAATCCATATAGTTGACCGCACCAAGATCCACCTCTACCAGGGCACCTTCCGTTTCCGTCAGCGGAAGCAGCTCCTGTTTAAGTTTCGGAGCCGTAAAGGCGTCCACTTCCCCGTCCAGAGTCATAACCGAATGCTTCTCTTCGGGCTTTGTAACATCTATGCTCAAATTCACTTAAGACACTCCTCCCTGTATTTCCTCAAAGTAACTAATCATCTTCATTCCCACACTCACGACCGGCTAAACATCCCTTTTCAGGACAATCAGTGTGAAATCGTCCCGCAGTTGAAAATCCTGCAGCCGCTCGAAGTATTTATAAACACTTTCTACAATTTCCTGAGACGAAAGGTGTTTATACTCACGGATGACTTCAAGGATTTCTTCCTGTTCAATGAAGTCATCCCCCTTGCGGCATTCCGTGACCCCGTCCGTCAACAGCACAAGCATATCGCCTTTGTCCATCTTTCTTTCGTATTGTTCATACATGGCATCAGCCGATACACCCAGCACAAGTCCGGGAGCGGAGATCTCCTCGAACTCGTCTTTTTCTTTATGGTAATAAAAACCCGGTTCGTGCCCTGCGGAGGCGTACGTGAGGGTGCTGGATTCCGTGTTATACATACAGTACATCATCGTAATGAACATATTGGAATCCACGTTTCTTTCAACGACCCGGTTCAGGCTGCCGAGTATATACTTCGGATCCATACGCATCTCCGGAAAGCTGTCCATCGCGTATTTGATCATGGACATGCATAAAGCCGCAGGTACCCCTTTTCCTATTACGTCGGCTACTGCAACACCCAGCGAACCTTCATCATCCACAACGAAATGGTGGTAATCTCCGTTCATCTGTCTGGCGGGGACACTTAACGCTCCAATGTCCACCCCTTCCATTTCGGGTTTCACAGTAGATAATAAGGTTTTCTGCATATTGGCAGCGACGGCTATTTCAGACTTGAGCTCCAGCTGTTTTTCACGCAGAGCCTGAAATTCCTGATAAGCCAGACCATAAGACATCATCGTTTCCATTAAAAAATCGAAGGAATCAAGAATATAATCAGGCAGTTCAGGGTATAGTTCCTGCAACGAACGCAGATGCACGTTTATTATCTCTTCCGGAGAAATGTTCTGCTGCATCGACTGCTTACTGAACTGCTCCGCCTGATAAAGAGCACGCTCATCTTTCGTACGGATGTACTCATCGAGCAGATGCCGGTAGTTCTCGAGGTCCAGCTTTAACGTGTTCATTATTCACCCTCCCTTGTTATCGGAGCCATTTCGTAGACTCGATTGTGGTTCCTTCGCCGGACTTCGAAATGATATCGAATTCATCCATCAGCCTCTTCACCCCGGGCAGACCTGCACCAAGACCTCCGGAGGTGGAGTACCCATCTTCCATCACCTGGGCCAGATCACTGATTCCGGGCCCTTCATCGGTAGCTTTTATAGTTATCCCTTTCTTTTGAACGGTTTCAATAGCTTCAAAACAAATCTTACCGGCGCCGGCATACAGGTATATGTTACGGGCAAGCTCTGAGATGGCTGTTGCGATTCTGGCCTGATCCACCGTTTTGAAACCTACTTGTGTAGCGATATCCCGGCCCATCTGTCTTGCCGCCACGATATCCCATTCCTTTTTTATATATACACAGGACTGATCGCTCATACCTTACTCCTCCAATTCTTGACGCAACTTTATCAACCCTTGTTCAAGATCCAGCGCAGTCGGTACGTCTTGCAGATGAATGCCAAGATCGATCAGGGTCACTGCGACAGCTGGTTGTATACCGGTGAGTACGACTTTTGCCCCCATGAGGTCGGACATCGTTACGACATCGCCGAGCACTTTGGCGATGAAGGAGTCGACGATATCGACAGAAGTCAGATCAATGACTACCCCCGTGGCTCCACTTGAATGAATCTTTTCAAGCAGGTCTTCCTGGAACTGGATAGCCGTTTTGTCATCGAGTTCTGTCTGTATGGATATCAGCAGGTAATTGTGCAGTTTCAGAATTGGAATTCTCATTCTTCTTCACTCCTATCCAGGGAATCTATAAGATTTTCTATTTCTTCTTCACGGTTCGTACCTTCGACTATTTCCCTGTTTGTAAGCTCAAGCGCCGTCTGGAACCCTTTCCTCAAGGAACTCTTCGTCGGGAATTTCCCTAAGTCGATGCCCAGGTTGACGATCGTCTGAGCGATCTCCGGACGGATTCCGACGAGAATACAGCGGGAGCCGATTAAACGTACTGCTTCTGCCGCCTGAATGATATGGTGAGCCACCATCGTGTCGACCACCGGCACACCCGTAATATCAATCAGTACGACTTCGGCATTGTGTTTGATCACTCCGTCGAGCAGGCTTTCCATAACCATTTTTGCCCTCTCGGTATCTATAGTACCGATCAGAGGCATGATCGTAATGTTGTCCATTACCGGAATAAGCGGAGCGGAGAGTTCCTGGAGAGCCATCCGTTGAAGGGAGACGATGTTCTCCCAGCTGCCCGAGTATTCGGACACCAGTTCGTTCACCAGCGGGTCCACCCATTCATCCACTTTCTCAAGCACCCACGGGAAGTAGTCGTCACCCAGTTCGTAATAATTGTCGGCTTCCGAAAAATCAAGATCCTCCCATTTGTGGATAATGAACTTAACAACGCTCCTGCGGAAGACCTGCATCCCGTCTGTTAGATACGTAAGCGGCCAGCCGAGGTTAATCAGTTTCTCCGCAAACTCATCAAGCGGTGTTTTAGCTATCTTTCCTTTTTGGATGCCTTCGAAAATCGCGTTCGCAAACTCCCGGTTCGTATTTTCGAGTGCTTCATCGGAAAGCGACTGGTAAAAGGCACCGCCCTGATTCTTCTTTACCTGTTCAATCCACATCCGTACTATTTCATCACTGTTATCCAATACTACGTCTTTTAAAATCTTCTCCATCTATCATTACCTCCACGCTATGGAAAGCTTCGTTTGAATTTATTACTGCCTTTATTTTAACAAAAATACTTTGTCAGGTGTACTAAACGGAATACATTAAGTATTATTGATGCCCGAAATGTATTATTTTGAATATTGTGTTAAAAATTTCCTTAATAAACAAGGAGACTGCCAGCAAGCAGTCTCCTAAAAATCGATAAGCCCCAAACTGATCTGTAAGGCTTTGTTCACACGAAGCATCATCGATTCATCCAGATGTGTAATCTTGTCTGTCAAACGCTGTTTATCGATTGTTCTGATTTGTTCCAGTAATATAACAGAATTCCGTTCAAATTGATACTTTTCTGCATTGATCTCTACGTGAGTAGGCAGTTTAGCTTTTTGTATTTGCGCTGTAATTGCCGCTACGATTACAGTGGGGCTGAAACGGTTCCCGATGTCGTTCTGCAGGACAAGCACGGGGCGAACTCCCCCTTGTTCAGAACCTACTACCGGTGACAAATCAGCGAAATAAACGTCTCCTCGTTTGACCATCAAAGGATTCACACCCCGCTCACTAATTGCTCGAGGGTGTGCTCCGCCTCCTCTTCAGCCTGGAAAGCTTCTGAAGCGATAGTTAGATTGATTTTAGCCATTTCCATATACCCCTGACACATAGATTCCCGAATCTGCCGTTCTTTTTTCTCACGCAAATACATCCTTATTGCCTGACAAAGAAAATCATTTCGATCGCACTCTTCTTCTATTGTGTAACTGTCCACTTCGTTCAGAAGGGTCTCCGGAACTTTAAGAACAATTTCCTCCATGCTCTCTGACAAACGATACACCTCCACGATTCTCTCTAAAAAATCCAGTCATCTGCTAATTATAATAGTACCATTGCAGAGGGGTGAATGCAAAGAGCTATTTGAAGATCAGACGAGAGGATGCTGGAGTCTGTGAGACGTGGAAATCACCTCATTATTTCTTTTAAAAATCCTCGGAACGCGACTGGTGATGAGGCACGGAATTTCGTAATTGATCGTGTCCACATAATCGGCGACCTCGTCCATCTCTATTTCCTCATCTTCCTGCCTGCCGATGAGGACCACTTCCGTTCCCGTCGGATAACATTCATCCAGACGCACCATAAACTGATCCATACAGATACGTCCCACGATTTCGCATCTCTTTCCGTTCACGAGCACTTCCATCCCCTGCAGTTTGCGGATCCAGCCGTCCGCATACCCAAAGGGGACCGTTCCGATCCACTCACCCGGGTCAGTCCGGTAGGTGGCGCCGTAACTGATTGCTTCCCCTTCCTCGAGTTTTTTAACGTGGATGAGTGTACTGTGAAGGGAGAAGGCAGGTTGCAGATCTATCGGCCTCTCCTCTTTCACCTTTCCGGAGGGGTAAAGACCATACATGCCGATTCCGAACCTCACATATTGAAACATATGTCCAGGAAATCTCATGCCGGCTGCACTGTTCCCCGTATGTACGTCCACTTCCCCGCTCCAGGACTCACCGAAATATTCAAGAAGACGGGCAAGGCGTTCATTCTGTTCCCTGTAATGAGACAGATCTCCTTCATCCGCGGTGGCAAAGTGAGTGAATACGCCGGTAAGCTGCACGTTTTCTGTGCTGCGAAGGGCGGAGAGCACACTCTCCATCTCCGTCTCCGACCGGACTCCGATCCTTCCCATGCCCGTATCGAGTTTAAGATGGACGTGCAAAGGAGTCTCTCCCGTGTCTCTGACCCGTTCAATCCACTCTTTCTGGTACACGGTCACGGTGATGTTCTCCCTGGCAGCAAGCAAAGCATCTTCCGGGCGCGTATACCCCATGACCAGGATCGGCACGGTTATGCCGGCTTTTCTTAACCGGAACGCTTCATCCAGCAGTGCCACGGCAAGACGTTCAGCCCCCGCTTCGATAGCGGTCCGGGCCACCTGGATGTCCCCGTGCCCATATCCGTTCGCTTTCACAACTGCATAAACACCCGTCTTTTCAGATAGACGCCCTCTCATTTGCCGGACGTTATAATGTATGGCATCCAAATCGACTTCCGCAAAAGAATCCCGGTAAAACTTCTCTTCCATCTCTTCCATCTCCCACTTTATTGGTTTCTTTCGTCATTTATGCGCCTTTACCGTCTCACCCGGTAAATCAACGCTTTCCCCTATTCCTTAATATACGTACGAAAAACGGAGGACAACCCTTCCACAACGTCCGTCGGGAGCAGATCATACACCGTTCTCTCTCCCGCTGTCAGCAGTTCGGCCGATTTCCCATGGAGAAAACAGCCGTTCGCAAGAGCTTCCAGAGGATGTTCATGCTGCATCAGCATCGTCAGCAGGATACCGGTGAGCACGTCGCCGCTCCCTCCTTTTGCCAGACCTTCATTTCCGGAGGATTCCACAATCTGCCGCCCATCCGGAGCCGTTATGATCGTATGCGGCCCTTTCAGAACGACATAAACTCCGTAGTCACGCGCGAATTTACTGCTTATCGAAAAAGGATTCCGTTTCACTTCTCCCGTACTTTCACCGGTAAGGTCGGCCATTTCTTTCACATGCGGAGTAACTACGGTCACTTCCTCCCTTTCTTTCAGCACGTCCAGCAGGAAGCGGAGGTGATACAGACCGTCCGCATCGATCAGAAGGGGCACCTTCGTCTCTTTAAGAAGTGTTTCCATAACAGCACGGCCCGGTTCTTTTCGTCCCATGCCGATACCTGCAGCGACTGCATCTTTCCCCGTGAGCGAGTCAGTATCTATCCCGGATATAACTCCATCTACCTCTTCCGTACCCATAAACATCACTTCAGGGAGGGAACCTGCCGCAGAGGGGATGTTGCCAGGCACAGTCGCCGCCGTCGTCAGACCGGCACCGGCTCTTATGGAAGCTTTCGCTGCCATTACGAGGGCACCGGGCATCATCTGTGCTCCTCCGATCAAAAGTCCTTTTCCCCGGGAACCTTTATGGGCAGAGGCAGGGAATCGAGGGTAGCCTTCTTTCACATCTTCTTCCGCCCGCCATTCCCTTGCCGGATCCGTGACTGACAGAGGCGGGAGACCGATATCCACCACTTCCGCCTCCCCGTAGTAACCCGAGGTATGTTCGGTAAAAAGAGAAAGCTTCGGTGCCTGGACGATGAACGTCGTGTCCGCTTTCACCGCTTCGAATTCCTCTTCCCCTTCATCTGCAGGCAAGCCGGATGGGATATCTATACTGACCCTGTGCATCCCGGACAGGTTCACGTCGCGGACGAGATCATCGAAAGGAGGCCGCAGAGGACCTTTCACCCCTATTCCGAGCATGGCATCAATAACTACTGTGCCTCGGTTCCATTCCTGTTCCGTGAGTTCAGCAAGATCATACCCGCTCTTCATATACACATTTTTGTGATAAAGGGCGTCTCCTTCGATTTTCTCATCAGGCACTACCTGGACGGCTGTAACGTCAAATCCCTGATCTTTCAGAATTCTGGCGATAACGTAGCCGTCCCCTCCGTTGTTGCCTCCCCCGATCAGCACGAGGAATTTCTCGTCCTTCGGAAATTTCTCCCGGATTCTCCCGGCGAGGGTTCGCCCCGCATTTTCCATCAGAATATAGCCTTCCCGTCCGTACTCATCCATCGCCCGTCTGTCCCACTCATACATTTCCTCTGCACGCACTATCTGCACATTCATCCCTCCCGGATCGTTTTTTTATTCGGACAAGCTAACGAAAGTTATATTCTCTCCACTACCACGTTCGCCACTGCATAGTGCTCACTGTGGGAAATGGAGACGAAAAATTTCACTTCCTCCCGACCTTTCACAGTAAGAACGGGTTTACCGTAACCGTCCGCCTCCGTCTCAATCTGCCGGAAACCTATACGTCCCACCCCGGTTCCGAGCGCTTTACCGACAGCTTCTTTGACAGCGAACCGTCCCGCCATAAATTCTTTTTTCCTCTTTTCGGAGAGGGAGTAGTATCTCCTCTGCTCCTGGTCAGTCAATATTCGTTGAATAATCCGGGGGTTTCGCTTTATACTTTTTGTAATACGACCAATTTCCACAACGTCTATTCCGATGCCTGTAATCATTGTTCATCCTGTCCTTTAATTATAGTAATTTCCCCTCGTCCGGGATGAGGGAAACGTGCTTTCCCCTAAAGCAGGCAGCACTTAAAAAGTACATGTTGTACACAAAGGAGACCGCCCATGTTTTTACGTACCGAAAGTTTCAATGATTTCCTCAAGCTTTATCCGGTTATCGCATTTCTCACCGGCCTGCACATCCTTCTGTGGCTGATAATGGATGTGTTCTCTTTCCCTTTTGCGGTAGAATGGAAGCAACTCGGGGTTGGAAACAACTTCCTGGTCAGTCAAGGGGAGTACTGGAGACTTCTTACTCCGATTTTCCTTCACGCCGGACTTTCCCATACGCTTTTCAACTCTTTCACTCTCGTACTGTTCGGGCCGGCGCTTGAGCGTATGCTCGGAAAAGTGAAATTCATCATCGCCTACCTGCTGGCAGGTATTGCCGGAAATATAGGAACGTATGCCGCAGACCCCGGGGCGTTTTATTCCCATCTCGGGGCCTCCGGAGCCATCTTCGGGCTGTTCGGGGTCTATGCTTACATGCTGTTTGCCCGGAAAGACCTTCTGGATCAGGCCAGTTCCCAGATAATCGGCGTAATCATCGTTCTCGGACTAATTATGACGTTTTTGCAGCCGAACATCAACGTTCTCGGCCACTTATTCGGCTTCATAGGAGGGCTGGCACTGGCTCCTCCTTTGCTGAAAAACATCAAACCCGGATTCTTTTTCCGATAAAAAAACGTGGAAAAGCACTTTTTCTTTTCTTTTGAAGATAAATTGGAAAGGAGGCGCCTATGAAACTGTCAGCATCCAGGCGGTATCGTGAAGTTCTGAAAGTATTTTCAAGGCACGGACTGAGCCAGGTTCTTGAAGGAGCCGGTCTCAGAAAAGCAAGAAACCGGGCCACAACAGGCGTCCACCTGCGGCAGGCTTTTGAAGAGCTCGGTACGACGTTCATCAAATTCGGCCAGATTCTCTCCACCCGTCACGACCTGTTACCCGAAAAAATAACCGCTGAACTTGAAAAGCTTCAGACCGGTGTCTCTCCTCTGCCATTCGACAGCGTCCGGGGCGTTCTTGAAGAAGAACTGGAGGAGATTTCCCGGCATTTCAGACACATAGAAGAGAAACCACTGGCCTCCGCCTCTATAGGTCAGGTACACAAAGCCGTAACGATCGAAGGGACGGAAACAGTTGTGAAGGTGAGGCGGCCGGGGATCACCGAGCAGGTGGAGCTGGACCTCAAAATATTGTCGAGGCTCAGCCACCGGCTCGTGCATTTTCCTGGAATCGAAGAAACGAGACAGATTGAGGATCTGTACTACGAATTCGCAGGCACGATGCGGGCAGAGCTCGATTTTCTGAGGGAAGCCGAAAATATCAGTCAGATCTCCCGTAACTTCGAGGACTGGCCGGACGTCATCATCCCGTTCACCGACCCCGAACGGACCACTTCCCGCGTATTGACGATGGAATACATGGAGGGTCTGCGGTTCGGGGAGTTCCGTGAAAAACATGAAGAGGATCCCGGGTTTCAGAAAACGAGAAAAGAAATCGCCGAACTTTCCGCCGAGGTGCTGTTCAAAATGATTTTCGAGGACGGATTTTTCCATGCGGATGTCCATCAGGGAAATTTCCTTCTGAACGAAAACCACGAACTGATCGTTCTTGATTTCGGCATGGTAGGTTCCATTGATCAGCAAACCCGGCAGAAGCTGATGAATATCGCCCTTGCTTTCTCGTCGAACGATGCTGAACTTCTCACCGACGCTCTTCTCGATATTACAATCGAACCCGTCCAGGGCACGGACATAGATGCTCTCATCTCCGACATTAAGCGATTGCTGTACCGGACTTCCGGACGCGTACTTGAAGATATTTCGCTCGGAGAGGTGCTCGGCAAAATTTTCACCCTTCTCCGCCGCTATCACCTGAGACTTCCACCCACCTCCGCTCTGCTTTTCAAGACGCTCATCATGGCGGAGGGTACCGCCCGGGCAATCGATCCCGGATTCGAACTGCACAACACCATCGAAAAGCAGGGGAAGCGATGGATGAAAGAAAGGTATCGTCCGGATTATGTAAGCCGGGATATGTGGAGGTATGCAAAACTCTGGAAAGACATCGGAACGGAAACACCGCTCATGATCAAGCGGATGATGCGGAAAGGGATGAACGTCGGGGTGGAACCGAAGGGATGGGAGAATATAGTCGCCCATTTCCACATGATGGTAAACCGGATTGCAGTCACGCTGCTTCTCGCCTCATTCATTATTGCTCTTTCCCTGCTTCTTTCCGTATTCCGTCCGGATGAAGGGTACCAGCTGCTTTCATGGTTTCTGTGGGGACTGTTCTTTCTTTCTATTGTACTGGGAGCTTCTCTCATCATTTCTATACTCAGCTCGAGACATAAATTCAAACATAAAAAACGCTGATGCCTTCATGTACAGACTGCCGGGGAACCATTCTCCGGCAGTCTTTTTCATATCCGGAAAATGACAGCATAAAAAAAGAAGATACGCGAATCCCGGCGCACAGCCGAACCACGTATCCTCTATTTATCATTTACCTTTGTTGTTCTGATTGAAGTTTTTGCTTCTTCCTTTGTTTCCACCCTTGTTGTAAGGGCGTTTGTTCGAATTGCCACGCTGGGAGTTACGGCCCTGGCCGCCTCCTCCACGATTAGATCTTCCGCCTTTGGCACCTTTAGCGTTTCTCGTGCTGATCGGCTGTACTGAGGAAAGGCGTACCGGTGTTTCCTGTCTTTCCACCGTCAGCATTTTCAGAGCTGCCGCTACGAGATCCTGCGCCTCGTACTGATCCATAAGATCTCTGGCCGACTGTTTGTAGTCGTTAATGTCATCGGCATCCATTTTTTCGGTAAGTTTCGTAACCGCGATATCCTGCTGACCTTTTTGAGCTTCTTTGTAAGAAGGAACGCGAAGTTTATCGACTTTCTTCTTCGTCAGCTTCTCAATCAGGTTCAGCTGATCTTTCTCACGCGGCGTGACGAAAGAAATGGATTCCCCTTTACGTCCGGCACGACCGGTACGGCCGATACGGTGCACGTAACTTTCAGGATCCTGTGGAATATCAAAGTTATAGACGTGTGTCACGTCCGAGATATCGAGACCACGCGCTGCCACATCGGTAGCGACGAGGATTTCAATCCGGCCCTCTTTGAATTTCTTCAATACGGACATACGTTTACCCTGAGTAAGGTCTCCGTGGATACCTTCTGCGCGGAATCCGCGAACCTGAAGGGCATCTGCCACTTCATCCACACGGCGTTTCGTACGACCGAAAACGATCGCAAGGTCCGGTGCATGAATATCGAGAAGGCGTGTCAATGCGTCGAATTTATGCTTCTCGGCAATTTCCACATAATACTGATCAATATTTGATACAGTCATTTCTTTTGACTTGGTCTTAACTTCTTTCGGCGTGTTCATGAGCGTTGTTGCAATATCACGGATCTCTTTCGGCATAGTAGCGGAGAAGAGAAGCGTCTGACGCTCTGTCGGGAGAGCTTTCAGAATGTCACGGATATCTTCGATGAAGCCCATGTTAAGCATTTCGTCTGCTTCATCAAGTACAGAAGTGTGTACCTGTTCAAGCTTAATTGTTTTCCTCCGGATATGATCGAGGAGACGTCCCGGCGTAGCAACAACGATTTCGTTGTTTTTAAGTGCACGGATCTGACGTTCCATGTTCGAACCGCCATACACTGGCAGTGACCGTACTCCTGCGTTTTTACCTAGACGGTTCAACTCTTCCGCTACTTGAATGGCAAGTTCGCGTGTCGGGGCAATTACAAGACCCTGTACGCCGCGCACCTGCTTGTCTACTTTTTCGATCATAGGGATTCCGAAAGCTGCTGTTTTACCAGTACCTGTCTGAGCCTGGCCGATAACATCATGACCCTCCATTCCAAGAGGGATCGTTTGTTCCTGAATGGGTGTCGTTTCTTCAAATCCCATATGATCTAAAGCTTTCAAAATCGGATCTGATAAACCTAATGAATTAAATTTAGTCACGTTCTTTGCATACTCCTTTTGTGTAAAAATCCTTTATCGCAATAAAAAAAGCCTTCTGCCACTTGTTTATTCTGGAGGGGCTTTTGTGGTCAAACGGATTCACTTGTTAATTGACTATTATCATTCTACACCCTTTCTCCTTATTTTTCAATCATATTATGTGGTAGAATGATAATACCTTTCATAAATAAAGGAGGAATCGCGTTGGAAAGACCTCCTACAGCTATATATGCCGTCCTTGCCGTAGCGGTCCTTTCCATTTCCGCTTCGGCTATATTCGTCAGGCTCGCAGGAGATGTACCCGCTGCTGTCATAGCCTTTTACCGGCTCGGCCTGGCCGTTGCGATCATGACACCATGGGTGCTTTTGAAACATCGGCATCACTTATCGTCCATTACAAGGAAAGATGCGTTATCTTCAATGCTGGCCGGTATTTTTTTGGCAGCTCATTTCATTTTATGGTTCGAATCGTTAAAATATACATCTGTCGCAAGCTCTGTCGTTCTGGTTTCCCTTCAGCCGATTTTCGCTTTCCTCGGAACATATTTCTTTTTCCGGGAACGTTTTTCGGCAGGGGCCGTCTTAAGTATGATGATCGCCATCACCGGGAGCGTCGTGATCGGCTGGGGAGATTTCCAGACAGGAGGAGGGGCTTTGTACGGGGATGTGCTTGCACTTCTCGGAGGAATGATGGTAACCGGGTACTTCCTGATCGGACAGAGCGTAAGAAAGCGTCTGACTCTCACTTCGTACACGTGGCTCGTCTACGGGATGGCGGCCGTGGCCTTACTTATTTACAACCTTCCCTCCCCCGCTTCCCTGGCGGGTTATGACGGGAATCAGTGGCTTGTCTTCCTGTCTCTTGCACTCATTCCTACCTTCCTCGGCCACTCTTTGCTGAACTGGTCATTAAAATGGGTGAGCACGTCCAAAATATCTATGGCCGTCCTGCTCGAGCCTGTCGGAGCTTCCATACTCGCTTACTTTCTCTTCGGAGAAAATCTGAGCTGGACGCAGCTCCTCGGCGGGGCCGTCGTCATCTTCGGACTGATGATTTTTCTGTTGAGCACGAGCGTAAAAAGAAAACCGACCCTGACGTATTCGGCGAGGAAACGGGGGTAAGTTTCTGTTACAATTATTATATTATCAACTTTAAGAGAGAGCAGGTGAACCGTTTTGACAGTTCAAATCGTTATCGACGGGGGAGCTGACGTTCCTTCCTCTTTCATTGAAAAACATGATATCAAAGTAGTTCCGCTCAACCTCCATTTCGGCGAAGAGGAATACAAGACCGGCGTCGACCTTGATCTCCCTGAATTTTACAGGAAACTGAAGGCTGCCGATGAACTCCCGCGCTCTTCGTCTCCGAGCCCCAACGATTTCTACGAAGCGTTCAAAGCCGTCCAATCTGACGTGCCGATTCTGAACCTGGCCCTGACGCAGGGGCTGAGCAGTACGTACGAGCATGCGGAAATGGGCAAAAAAATGCTTCTGGAGGAGGAACCGGACCGTACGATCGCCGTCATCAACACGAAGACCGCTTCCTGCGGTGTGGCTCTTCTGGCAGACGATGCCGTGAATAGGATTAATGAAGAGATGTCTTTTCCGGACCTTGTCGCCCATATGGAAGAGCGTCTGGAGAAAGCGACGACCCTCTTCGTTCTGAAGACGCTCGAGAACGTCATCAAAGGCGGACGACTGGACCGTGTGAAAGGGGCCATCGCCAAAACCCTCAATATCAAACTTCTCATGAAAGCGACCGAAGAAGTGGGGGACATCGACGTTACGGAAAAGGTGCGCGGAAGCAAAAAAGCGGTACGTCGCCTTGTGGAACAGATCGGGGAGTATACAGGGGGCTTTGAAAACAAAACGATCGCCATTTCCCACTGTAATGATGAAGAGAATGCAAAAGCCCTGCTGGAAAAAATCCAGTCCGCCTATCCGTTCAAATCATCGATGATCACCGAAATGGGCCCTCTGATCTCCACGTATTCAGGAGAAGGCGGGCTCGTCGTGGCTTTTTATAAAGACTAGGCAGCTCCAGCATAAAAAAGCGGACGGCCGGGTATGTTTCCCGGACCGTCCGCTTTTTTTAGTTTGCGTTCATTCCTCGCCGGTCACTCCATATTCGAAAGGATCCGGTTTCGGAGACAACAAAGCGAGAATCACTGCCGTTACAGGGAAGATGAGGATAGCGAGTATCGCCTCCTGATAACCCCCGAACAGATCAAAGAATATACCAAAGGGAAGCGGGCCGAGGGCGGATCCTATAACCATGACCGTCTGTGCCAGACCCTTGATACTCCCAAGGTTTGTGCGGCCGAAATAATTAGGCCAGACGATATTGAGGGCTATCCTTTCAAACCCGTTCACCGCTCCCCATACTACCGCGAAAGAAAAGGCAAGAAGGGGCGAGCTTGTAAAAAACAGGAGGACGAGCGAAAGGATGTGCCCAAAGAAAGTGATAGCCAGTATGTAATGGATGGAAAAACGATCTGCCAGGTAACCGGTAAGGAAAGTCGTCGGAAAACCTACGACCGCCATCACGGTAAGGATTGTAGCCGCTATGCCGACCCCGAGACCTTTCATATCCATAATCGATACGATGTGAAAGGTGACGGCCGTGTTCACGAGAGCCGGCACCATAACACAGAAGAGAATAAACCAGAACGTTCTTGTCTGCATTGCCTGTTTCAATGTCCAGCTCACTTCGCTGATTTCACCGCTGATCTCCTCGTCCCCCGGTTTTTTATGCGGCGTCCCGTCCGGAAGGGCTCCCACATCTTTCGGCTGATTGCGAACCAGCCATACAGTTACCGGAATGAACAGCACCAGAATGGAGACACCGAGAATCACCCACGCACTTCGCCATCCGAAAGATTCGATGAGCCATGCGTTCAAAGGCGGAAACAGGGCAGAACTTGCGAACGTACCGACAGCCATTACGCTGAGGGCCCGCCCTCTCTTTTTGATGAACCACTGGGGGACCAGGGTATTCGGAACCAGCGTCATCGATCCCTGCCCGAGTAACCGGATCAGAAAGAAGCCGACGAACATCATAACCGGCCCGGTAATAGCCGAGTTCCAGAACAAAGCGAGTGCTAATCCGGAGCCACCCCGATCATCATTACCCTCTGACCGAAACGATCGACCATTCTCCCTACCGTAAACAAAGTGATACCTGCCACCAGCGTAGCGGCCGAATACAGTCCGGACACTGTGGAGCGGCTGAAACCGAAGTCTTCAATATAATAGTCGATAAAAATGGAATTTGAATAGGTCTGTCCCGGCCCGGAAAAGAACACGCTTAATGCGGCCACGAAGACGATCGCCCAGCCGTAATAAAATTTCGTATGTATCGGCGGTTTATTACTCATAGACTCCTCCTCTTTTCCTGTCTATCCGCGACAAGTTTTCCGTTTTCCTTCAGACCACCATTATATTCCTTTTCAATGATAAAACAAACCTTTCTGTCGCATAAAAAAAGAGACAGAGCTTCGTCCGTCCCTTTCCTATGCGCCCACTTTTTTCTTCAGTTTGTTTTCCTGTACACCGAGCACCCGGTCGTCTCCTATAAACGTAACCGGCGTACCGTAGACCCCTGCTTCCTGCAGTGTTTTCAAATACCCGGGGTCCTCAGAGAGCATTCTTTCTTCGTAGGTCACCTCCCAGGAATCAAGCATGTCCCTCACTTTGTCACACTGGCCGCACGGTTTGCTCGTATACAGCACAATACTTCCCTCACTCATTATTTAACCCTCCAGGTCGTCCTATTTTTTCTATATCAGTTACGAAACAAATCTTCCACGAATGTGTCGCCTTCCACTACATCAAAACTTCTATTTTCCGCTTTCGGCTGCATCAAAGCTTCAACGAGCACGGAGGCTACATCATCCCTAGAAATGGAATTCCCTCCGTTCACGTGTTCGTTAAGGAATACTTTCCCTGTCCCTGCCTCGCTGGTAAGAGGTCCCGGCCGGACAATGGTGTACGGTATGCCTGAATTTTTCAGGTATTCATCAGCTCTATGCTTGGCAAACAGGTAGTGCTTAATTTCGCGGCTTCCCGCTTCCGGACGATCGGCTGCCATGGAACTGAGCATGACAAACCGCTGCACTCCGAAATGTACAGCCCGATCCACCGCTTTAATCGCACCTTCCTGATCGATTATAATCGTCATCTCGGCCCCGGTATCCTGTCCGGACCCCGCTGCGAATATCACAGCATCGACGTCCGCATAGGCAGACTCGAAATCTTTTTCCAAATCTCCCATCACGGCGGTTACACCCTGATTCTCAAACGTTTCCTTCTGCTTTTTACTCCTGACCATAGCTACAGGTGTATAAGCCGTCCGGCTCAATTTATCCACTACCAGCCGGCCTACTTTCCCTGCAGCACCAATAATGAGCACTTTCATCCAAGTACACCTCCCCGCCATATATCTATGCCTGTCCTTACCCTTTCCCGACGTTACAGAAACCCAAACAAAAAAAGCAGGAGAACTTCCCTCCTACTTTTTCAATTCATCGGCGTGCATCCCCAATTTTTTTATGAGAGGAATAATCTGTTCCTTCTCTTCAGTCGTAAGCCCTCCCATAACTGTTTCAAGGCGCTTCCAGTGGTCGGGGAAAATACGGTTCAGCAGCTCTTTTCCTTTTCCGGTGATTGCAGCATAAGTGATACGGCGGTCCGTAGGGCAGGGCACACGTTCAAGGTAGCCTTTCTTTTCGAGTTTGTCCACTACATACGTAATACTGCCGCTTGCGAGAAGAATCTTTTCTCCGATCTTCTGAAGCGGCTGCTCACCCTGGTGAAAAAGCAGTTCCATCACTCCGAACTCCGTAGGGTTCAAGCCATGTTTCTGAATGTCATCTTTAGCTAGATCGGCGACCGCTCTCTCCGCCTTCGCCAGCACTACGAACAATTTAAGAGAAGGGTCCTCTTTTTTCTTTCTGTAAAGTTCCTGTTCATCCATGGCCTTTCGTCCTCTCCTGTTATTATCGTTACTAGCAAGTATAGATATCCTCATTTACTATTGTCAAACCTGTTGCCTTGAGTGCGTATGTGTCATAATGAATATATACTCATTACGGGGGGAGGCGGTGGAAGGGCATGCTTAAAGATACGGGAGAAAGGGTCATACCGGAATTCACGAAACCCGAAAACAATATGCTTCTCGAACATATGGCACGTTATCAGTTTGCTCTCCGCTATATGTATGGAAGGGTATTGGACCTTTCCTGCGGGGCCGGATACGGCACACACATGATTGCTAAAGGAAGAAAGCGAAAAGTGAGGGAAGTTATCGGAGTGGATATAAATGAAGAAATTATCCGCTATGCCAGGGGGAGATATTACCATCCGAATTCTTCCTTTCACGTCTATAACGCGACCGGGGAGACTCTGCCGGATGAACTCGGTACTTTCGACTGTATCGTCAGCTTTGAAACACTTGAACATATCGCGGAAGAGGAGAAGCTCCTCCGTAACTACTATCGTCTTCTGAAACCGGGAGGAACGCTTCTCGTCTCCACTCCCTTCGGTCAGGGAAGAGGGAAGCCGACCCGTTCCCCTTTCCATGTCCATCAGCTTACATCGGAAGAGTTCAGAGATTTGTTCACAGCATACGAACGGACTTCCTTTTACTATCAGGAAGGAGTGCTGATAGAACCGCCGCGCGAAAATGTGACCTATCCACTCGGAATCGCCGTCGCTTTCAAGCCTCACTCCTCAAAAGCTACGTGAGTCCCGCTCTCACCGGTAAGGAAAGACAGGTGTTTCGGGAGGAGGGTAATTTCCGAAGGAGTCTCTCCTTCGATCTCCCCGTCCCGGTCCACCTCTTCCACCGGATCCGTCGTAACTTTTATGTGAGAAGCTTTTTTGTACTCCAGCTCCCGGAAGTTCTCTTCCTTCGTCCATGGACGATTCATCGTCATCAGTTCCCGGAACAGCCGGAAGTTCGAATCTTTGATGACCATTACGTTGAAATAACCGTCATCGAGTTTCACTTCGGGATCCGGAACCTGGCGGGTGCCAATAAAAGCACCGTTCATTACCATAAGCATCACGGCTTCGCCTTCCGTCTTCCGGCCGTCGATTTCCAGCTGATACTCGAACGTCTCCGCCCCGCTCATCGTTTTGAAAGCACTTATGAAGTAGCTCAGTACTCCGAGACTGTCCTTCTGTTCCTCATCAATATTATACGACGTTCTCGTAACCAGACCTATTCCCCAGAAATTTGCAAAATAGCGACCGTCCGCTTTGCCAATGTCGACCGCTTTCGTTTCCCCGTTTACAATGGTCCGGGCGGCCTGGTTCAAATCCATCGGAATTCCGAGCATCCTTGCAAAATCGTTGCACGTCCCTGCCGGCAGCACGCCGAACCTGGGAGGGTTTTCTTCTTCTGCAAAGATATTCACACATTCATGGACCGTACCGTCCCCGCCCAGGATGAAAAATACGTCGATCTCATCTTTGTACCGTTTCGCCGTCTCGTGCAGATCTTCAATACTCTCCGTCTGTACGGTGCTCAGTTCTTTCACCGCCTCTGCAAGCACCGGCAGCACCTGGGATAAATTATGTTCGATTTCGGCCTGACCGGCGTTCGCCTGATAGACCAGTAAGCCTCTGTCAAAACTAGCCATGTCATGTTCCTCCTTAAAGGTACGCTATGGATAGCATTTCCTTTCCTGCCCTTCTTTAAACAATAGATGGGGCCAAGACAGTTGTAAGGCAACTGGTAAGTTATAGTAAATTCAGTTAAAATGGTTTCATACTACACTTAGACGAAAAGGATGGACTCAATGGTATATTCTGTGAATTTATGGAAAATGTTTTTCAGGCATGATGATGAACTGTGGAAACTGAATGAAGCGAAGAAAACGCGGAAGGTGTGGCTCACCCTTATCTTCCTGCTTGCCGCCACCATCCTTACGTTCGTCTGGACAGCCTGGATCGGACTCGGAACAGCTCCTGTCTCGGCGAACATGACCGGCTTGAGCCTTTTTGAATATGAATGGCGGAAAGCCTGGTTCATGATCGGAAGAATCGGCTACTCCCTGCTGTTTTTCACTTTTATCCTTTTCTTTTCCACTCTGATTTTTTGGCTGTTCAACAGTACTTCCTATAAAAAAATCCTGATCGTACAGATGAATGTTCTGCTTATCATGCTTGTGGAGCGTATTACCTGGATACCTTTACTTACATATGCGGGACTGGACTGGTCCCTCTCCCCTCTGTCCTTCGGGATAATCGCTTCTTATTTTACAGAACAGACGTGGATCATCAGCTTCGCCGGAGCCGCTTCTCTCTTCCAGCTGTTCATCATCTGGTTCCAGGCTTCCTCCCTGAAAAAGATTTCCGCTACCCGCCCGGCATGGATCTGGACAGGCCTCATACTGTGGCACCTTCTATTGTGGAGTGGAGCGGCAGCCTTGAGTTTTTACGACCTGGAACTTGTTTACCTGCTGAGATAAAAGAGAAAAGAAAGAGGTGTACATATGAAGAGAAAGAAGAAAATCCAGAGACGTATAGTCGGAACAGCGGTAATCCTGCTCATCGCAGCGAACATCCTGCTTGTCTTTTTCGACCACCAGGACAAAGTAGCCGAAAAATCCTATGTAAAAGAATGGTCGCGCAGTTTCACTACAGACGTTTCTGAATACGTGGAAACAAAAGGAGTGTTCGCTTCCGCTGACCGGCAGGAAGTGTACTTCGATAAAGAGAAGGGGAGTTTCAGCGGCTTTCTTGTCCAAAAAGGAGACAAAGTGGAAAAAGGGGAAGAACTGTACGAGTATGAAGTGAAAAATTACGAAGCGGAACGGAAAGAACTGGAGTCGGAGATTACGCTTCTGGAAGAGGAAATCAGGGCCATCGAAGACTACCTCAGAGACGTCAGGTTCTACGATATCGAGGAGCCGGACACCGACATAGAAGATGAGAGTTACGATTATCCCGCTCCTTCCACTTACGTAGAAACCGAATTTGAGAAGGAAGAACAGACAGCAGAAAAAGAAATGGAGCTCACCCGGAAAGAGGCCGAGCTGGCTATGTTCGAAGACCGGCTGAATCAGCTGGAGCAGGGAGGCGAGACTATAGCCGTCACCAGTACGTTTGAAGGGACGGTCTCCGACGTAGCCGAAACTCTCAACAACCCTGTACTTACTATCCAGTCCAGCGAACTGCTTATTCAGGGGAAACTCTCCGAATCCGATAGAACAGAAGTGTCGGAGGGAATGTCCGTGCTGGCGAAAACTCCGGAGGGTGACAGGATCGCAGAAGGAAACGTCTCACTCCTCCACGAATTCCCCGAAGAGTCCGGTCTGGATAAGGAAAGCAGCTACGGATTCGAAGCGGCTATCACGACAGACACCGAAGAACTCCTTGCCGGATATCACACCAATTTGGACATCATTACGGCCACGTCTCCGGAGACGACCGCTGTTTTCGAAAAGACTCTCGTTACAGAGACCCCTCCGTTTGTCTGGATAATGAATGAAGAGGGGATCTTAGAGAAAAGACCGGTGGCGACCGGGTTAAGCGAAGGGGAAAAGACAGAAATAATGGAAGGGATGCAGCCGGATGAGTGGCTGGCGGTAAAGAACAAAGGGACGCTCACCGCCGGCACTCCGTTCGTCTCGCCTCTCGACACCGAACATCTGGACATGAAGCGTCTCTTTTCCGGAGACCCGGAAACGATGTTCACTTACGGGCTGCTCGGTCTTATAAACAGATAATACCCGGCCCGCCCGTATCGCTTATATTCTCATAATCCACTCTCCCTTCCCGCCCGGGGAGGGTCTTTTGTTTGCATTTCCCGGTTCCCGGTGCCACGATTAAAGTAACGCTTTTCCTACAGGGAAAGTCAGCTTTTTATTACTTTTTACACAAATGAAAGGAACGATACTTATGAAACTGAGTGTATTGGATCAGTCACCGATATTATCAGACTCGGATCCGCAGGAAGCTATGAGGCAGACGACGGAACTCGCTGCTCACGTCGATCGGCTCGGCTATCACCGCCTCTGGGTCTCTGAACACCATAGTACGAACAGTCTGGCGGGCTCCGCCCCTGAGATTCTGGCGACCCATCTCGCCGCACATACGAAACGTATCCGCGTCGGGACGGGAGGAGTTCTCCTCCCTCACTACAGCGCCTATAAGGTAGCGGAAAGTTTCCGCGTCCTTGAGACGCTTCATCCCGGCCGTATCGACCTTGGTGTCGGACGTGCGCCGGGCGGCATGCCGAACGTCAACCTGGCACTGAACCGCGGTAAACTCCCCAGGGTCGAGGATTACCCGAAACAGGTGGAGCAGCTCATGAGTTACCTGCACGGGGAAGACCCTGCAGGAATGAATATTTACGCTACTCCAAAAGGAGATACGTCCCCCGAACTCTGGATGCTCGGATCCAGTGGAACGAGTGCCCGCCTGGCAGCGGACCTCGGTACTTCCTACTCTTTCGCCCATTTCATCAACGGGCACGGAGGCATGGGCGCGATGGACAGGTATAACAACCATTTCACCTCCTCCATCCAGCAGACGGAACCTAAAGGGAACGTCTCCGTATTCGCTGTTTGTGCGGATACACAGGAGAGGGCCGAATATCTTGCTTCCAGCCTTGATCTGGCTCTTTTGCTGATTGAACAGGGAGGCGTACGTCATCACTTCCCGACACCGGAAGAAGCGTTCAACTACTCCTACTCTTTCTTCCAGCAGGAAAGAATCAGGGAAAACCGGAAACGGATGGTAGTAGGAGATAAAGAAACAGTGAAACAGGAACTGGAATCTCTTGCCGATGCCTACGGAGTAGATGAAATAATGGTGAACACCATCGTCCACCCGTTCGAAGAGAGACTTCACTCTTACAAACTGCTTGCAGATGCTTTTAACCTGACACAGGAGGGATAGTACCATGCTTGCAATCGACCATATCGTCATTACTACACCCGATACCGAAAAAGAGAGGCTTTCCTTCACTTCCCGCTACGGCCTCCAGGGAAAAGAGGGAGGGTCACATCCGGGCTGGGGGACGCATAACGACCTCTGCTTTTTCGATAATCGTTTCTATATCGAGTGGCTCGGAGTTAACGATACTCAGAAAGCCGGAAAGTCCGAAAACCCTCTCATACGTCAGATGCTTCAGGAGCCTACCGGAGGCACTATCCAGATTGCTCTCTCCACCGACGCTATGGATGATTTTCTGGAGATGTACAATCGTCAGGGAATCGACTACGAAGGTCCTTTCCCCGGTTCCCGGGAGCAGGAAGACGGGACACTGCTTGAGTGGCGCATGCTTTTTCCTGCCCACCCGTCCGTACCGCTGCCGTTTCTGATCGAATGGAAAGGGGATAATTTCCCTCAGGATTCCGTCTACATCAACCCTCTGGCTGATACGACGGTCGAATACGGGACCGGACTTGACCGTAAGAAGAGTGCGGAAGTGTTCAGGAAAATGTTCGGCTTCCCCGATGACGGTTCGGAATCATTCCATTTATCGAACGGTCAGCTCTTCGTTACGGAGCAGACTTTCATTACCACCTATCTCGATCACATCATGCTGTAGCTGCAGGAATTTTTCCTGCAGCTTTTTGTTACCGGCATTATCCCGATTCAGGCCAAAAAAAGACCCGGGTGTTTCCACCGCGGGTCCTTTCTCTATTATTAAAGAGTTTCCTGGAGAAAACTTTCCACTTCCTCCGGAGTCTTCGCATTGGCGCTGTGCAAGTGACCGATTTTTTCGCCTTTCTGGAAAATGAGGATGCTCGGAATCCCCATTACTTCATACTTCTCGGCAATGTCCGGCACCTGATCACGATCGACTACGAACCATTCGTACGTGTTGTATTCTTCCAGGATATCCCCGATAAACATATCCATCCGTTTGCAGTCCGGGCACCAGTCCGCCTCGAATTTCAAAATGACGGGCTCTTCCGATTCGATTGCAGCCTGAAACTGTTCTGTAGTATTAAGTTCTTTCATAATTATTTATCCCCTTTCCTCTCTCTGTTATTTATACTCTACACGACCAAGTCCCCACGCGGCAAGCAAACCGCCCAAGAACGCAAGGATACTGATAAGCACCGGAACAGCACCGGCGGGCACTCCCGGAAAGATGACCGTCACCGATCCGAGCACAAGCCCGATAATCACCCCGTACGTTCCGGAAGGATAGTGATCGAGGAAGAACTTCACGATTTTACTCATCACGATGATACCGACCACGATACCCGCTCCGACGACGGCCATAACGTCCAGCTGGAAGTTTGAAATCCCTTCGATAACCGTGGAGTATACTCCGATGATCAGGAGAAGGAAAGAGCCGCTGATCCCCGGCAGAATCATCGCACTGCTCGCAATCATCCCCGAGAAGAACAGAAGAATATAAGCACCTGACGACAGATTACTCATCGCTCCAGACTCTTCAGGCTGAAAGAAGGCGAGCGAACTGACGAGCACGACCCCTATAAGCATCAGGATATAGTGCTTCGTTTTGAACTTATGTTTCACATCCGCTTTATGGCTGAGAAACGGAAGAACTCCGATAATCAGACCCAGAAAGAAAAACTTCGTCTGAGCCGGATAGTGCTCGAACAGCCATTCGATCAGATTCGCAAGCATGAGGATGGAAGTTATGATTCCAAGCCCCAGGGGCAGAAGAAATTTCAGGTGACGTTTCCATTCTTTACTGAAAAAACCGTTCACCGCTTCGATCAGACGGTCATATATCCCCAAAACTACGGCTATCGTGCCTCCGCTCACCCCGGGAACAACGTCGCTCGCTCCCATCATGAGGCCTCTGTATATATTTTTCCATTCCCACATACGCCAATACTCCTTCATATTCATTTATAGTTGCCTGTTTCATTGTACCAAACTATTCTACAAAGCCAACAGTAAGTACCATACATTTACAATTACGAGAAGAAAGGTAAGAATTTTTTCGACGATAGATCCCGTTCTGAACGTAATGAAAAAAGAATAGTGAGTTTTACTGAAAGGGTAGAAAAGAGGGATGCCCCGCTTCGTAATATAGTCGGCGAACAAATGGGAAGCACTCCCCGTGATCAGACCACCGAAATAATACCATGGCAGACCGAGCAGCCACTGGACGAAATAGCTGTACACAACGAGAAACAGAAGGAAGAATAGAGAGTGAGTCATCTTCCGGTGTCCACGTATCATGAGAAGCACAGGAAGCAGCAGCATCACGAACGTCTTCAGCGGTTCTCTATATGTATCAAAAAAGGAAGGAGCGAACAGGTAGACGATAAGGGTAATCGTGAAAATGGTGATAAGAATTCTCCAGAACTTCTGCCCGAGTTTTGAACGGGGAGTATCGATATCGGGTACGAGAGCCCCGAACAGCACAAACAAAAAAAACGCTATTACTTCTAACGGTCGCTCGGGAAGGAATGGAAGGGCGGGCAGCATAGTTACGGCTGCTACGCCGAACGTGAACCCTACGACCTGGTGGCCTGGTGCCATCATATTAAAAAACCTCTTTCCCCAAAACATACATTCGCCCTTTATCATACCTTATTTTTTGCACATAAAAAAGTCCGGACGCAGAAAACGCCCGGACCTTTACAGCATACTATTCAGCTTTTACGTTCAATTCCACGTTAATGTTACCGCTTGTCGCTTTGGAGTAAGGGCAGACTTTGTGAGCTTCATTAACAAGCTCTTCCGCTTCCTCCTGGGATACACCTTTCACTGTAACGTTAAGGACGACCCCGATTTTAAGTCCTCCATCCGAAGAATCTTTCATCAGGCTGACGTCACCTGTGATTTCGGAATCGATATCTTTTTTCTTCTTGTCCGCTACCAAATTCAGCGCACCGTCAAAGCATGCAGAATAACCCGCTGCAAAGAGCTGTTCCGGGTTGGATCCTGTTTCATTACTTTCTCCCGGCTGTGCCAGATTAAGATCGATCAGACCGTCATCGGATTTTACGTGACCGTTCCGGCCGCCTTTTACCGTTGCGTGAGCTGTGAACATTACATCGCTCATAAATGAATCACTCCTTGAATTTGATAATTTCTCTTCCCTTCTGTTGTATACCTTATAAACGGAGGGGTTAAACATCCACTCATAACTTATAGTCTTCTTTCAGGGAAGCGGGAGCCATCTGTACGATCCGCTGAAGGATGAACGTCAGTACCGTCACGTCATCGATCACCCCGAAAAATATCAGGAAGTCGGGGATCACATCCCAGGGAAACAGAAAATATAACGTCACGAACAGTAAAGCCCCTGCTTTCTTCGCTCCCCTCACTTCCCCGGAGCGGAAAAAGGAAAGCAGAAACGGAATCGACTTCCGGAAATTGAAAAGAAACCTGATCCTTCTCCACATCTTCATAAATCTCACCACCATTTTTCTTAATTGCCTATGAAAGTTGTATGCTTTACTATATTAAGTAGAAGTGTGTCTCTCGCGAAGGAGGAACGAACGTGAATATTGTATTACTGAACGGTACGCTTACCGGTACGAAAACGGAGCGGATGCTGTCCCCTGTGGAAACCTATTTAAAAGAAAACGTACCGGGCATAACGATAAATAATATAAATCTGAAACACTATAACCTTCAGTTCGTCGATGGCCGTCCCCCCGAGGAGTACAACGATGATATGAAGGAACTGATCTCTTCCATCGAACGGGCCGATGGCTATGTCATAGCCACCCCTGTGTTTCAGGGAGGAATACCGGGAGCACTGAAGAACGTGTTTGATGCTATTTCCCCGCTCGCCATGCGTTACAAACCTGTTTCCATCATTGCCGTTGGCGGCACACTGCAGCACCACCTCGTCATTGAGAACCAGCTCAAACCGGTTCTGGACTATTTCCGGTGCCTTATCACGCCAAACTATGTCTATGCCCACCCCGGACATTTCACGGAAGATAAACAGCTGGAGAATGAAGAAGTAAAAAACAGGCTCATTGAAATGTCGCAGATTTTTCTCCGTTATCTCGAGATGGGACGGGACCTCTCCCCTTACAGAGCGGACATAAAGAAAGCCTGAAAAAGTGTTGTGAGGCAAAGTTCCGGCTTGAAGCACTCCGGACGTCCGTCGCTTGACCTCAGGACACAAAGAAACCCGAATAACTTTTATTCGGGTTTCTTTGCATCCAGTATTTTCGCTGATTACACGATATTCAGAACCTTATTTACGTAATTTTTCGTTTCCTGAAAGGGAGGGATTCCGCCATATTTATCCACGTTGCCGGGGCCGGCGTTATAGGCTGCAAGAGCCAGCTGCTCATTTCCATCGTAGCGGGTAAGCATATCACGTAAGTATTTAGTGCCTCCCATAACGTTTTCTTCCGGGTTCATCGGATCCCTGACCCCGAGAGCATCAGCCGTGCCGGGCATCAGCTGCATAAGCCCCTGTGCTCCTGCATGACTTACAGCTTCCGGGTTGAAATTCGATTCGGCCTGTATTACGGAACGTATGAGATCTTCCCGCACCCCGAAACGTTCGGAAGCTTCACGGATCAGACCGTCCACGTCGCTCTTTTCGCTTTCCTCTTCACCGGAGATTTCCGTAATAGGAGGTGCCTGGACACCGATAAAAATCTGAACCGGGGTCTGTGCTTCTTTCTCCTCCGCTGAAGACAGCAGCGTGTCCATAGAAGCCTTCAATATATTTTGAAACAACATCTGCTGCAGACCGGCTCCCGGACTTTCCACCCCTCTGTTTCCCTGAACGTTCTTCGTCGCCTGCATCTGCATCATGGATTGGAAATCATTCATGTTGATCAATAGCCACACCTCCGCTGTATAGTGTTTCTTCTATCATACTCGAGCGACAGGAATTGGACAACTGTTTTCAGGAATTAACTTCCATTCTCACTTCCCGAAAAAAAGGTCGAACACGTTATAATCCTCCGAGACGTCTCTATTGAAAAATTCCGAGTACCCGCAGTTTTCGCAGGAAACTACGATAAAATCGTTACTTTCCGTATCGAACATCTTTGAAACACCCGGACCGTTCATAGTCACTTCCTTCATCCCGGCTTTCGTACTCCCGCATTTCACACAGCCTTTTTCAGCCATTGCTGTCTTCCTCCTTCCGATTTTATTTCACGCGTCTTGCCGCCTGCTGCAAAGCATCCCATACACTATTGTAAGGAGGTGCGTAAGCAAGGTCGAGATCGAGCAGGTCTTCTGCAGTCATTTCATTATAAAGAGCGGTAGCCATAACATCAATCCGTTTATCCACGCCGTAAGGTCCTATGATCTGTACTCCCAGAAGCTTTCCGGTCTCCGGTTCTGTGAGCATCTTTATCGACATCGGTTCTTCATCGGAATAATATCCGGCAGCGTTTGTTGCTTCAATGTACACTTTTTCCACCGGTATATTTTCTTCCTCCGCTTCCTTTTCCGAAAGGCCGGTCTTGCCTATCGTAAGATCGAAGAACTTCAGAATGGACGTCCCCACGATCCCTTTAAATGATTTACGGTGGCCGCTCAACACCAGTCCGGCAATTCGTCCCTGTTTATTGGCATGAGTGCCGAGGGGGATAAAGTCATTTCTTTTCTTCAGTCGGTGGTACTGCACAGCGCAGTCTCCCGCTGCGTAAACGTGCGGAAGATTCGTTTCCATGAAACGGTTCACTTCGATAGCTTCGTTCTTCGCAGTGTAAATACCCGTCCCTTTCATAAAGCTTGTGTTAGGTGTGACGCCCGTAGCCACAACAACGAGGTCGGTTTCAAATTCTCCCTGTTCCGTCACGACTTTCTGCACATACTCTTCCCCTTCAAGTCTTTCCACCGAGCTGTTCCGGGTTATTCTCACACCCTGCTTTTCGGCTTCTTCTTGTATCAGTTTGCCCATATCACCATCGACCATGGAACCCGGATAATCACTCCGGGTAATGATGTGGACATCTTTGCCGATTTCTCTGAAGTTCTCGGCTACTTCAAGACCTATATAACCACTGCCTATTACCGTCACTTTCTCCACATCTTCGGAAAGATCCGCCATAATCTCTTTCGCATCCGGTATCGTCTTCAGGGCGTGCACTCCTTGGAGATCTTTTCCTTTCCACGGAGGGAGCATGGGACTGACCCCCGAAGCCACGAGAAGTTCATCATAACTTTCTTCGAACTTTTCACCGTCCTGATTGATACCATACACTTTGCGTTTACTGCAATCCACAGAAGTGACCTCATGATTCACTCTTGCATCGATACCGTATTTATCTCTGAACGTTTCCACGTCCCTGGCGATCAGGTCGTCCGTCGAAGGTACGGTCCCGCTGATGACGTAGGGAAGACCGCACTGACCGTAAGAGTAGACCTCCCCTTTTTCGAGCACTACCACCTCGGGGTTTTCCGTTTTACGCACTACCTGCATCGCTGCACTCATCCCGGCAGCATCCCCGCCAATTATAACTAATTTCACAACGTAACCCCCTAAGTATAAAAGTGAAACCATCCGCAATGGGAAGCACGGCCCGAGGAGAGAGGACTCACCGTCTGGAACCGCGGACTTCCGGATGGTTTTTAAAAACAGTATGACTCTTTAAAACGGAAATTCGCGGTACCCGTTCATGACACCGATCCATTTCACTGTCGTGAACTTATCCAGGGCCCATTCTCCACCGAAACGGCCAATACCGGACTGTTTCTCACCGCCGAATGCTACGTGTGCTTCGTCGTTTACAGATTGATCGTTGATGTGGATCATACCTGTTTTCACCTGTTTGGCTACTTCCACGCCCCGGTTCACATCTTTTGTGAATACTGAACCGGACAGCCCGTAAGGAGTACCGTTTGCGACTTCTATCGCTTCTTTTTCACCGGAGACTTTAATAACCGACGCTACAGGACCGAACACTTCTTCTTTCGCCAGTGCTTTTTCGTTATCCATATCAGTCAGTATGGTCGGAAGCAGTACATTTCCTTCCGCTTTACCTCCGGTCAGCAGTTTTCCGCCTTCCTGTACCGACTGATCGATGCCTTCAAGAATACGATCCACCTCGTCTTTGGCGATCAGAGGTCCTACCATCGTCTTCTCGTCCTGAGGATCACCGTACGGGAGACTTTCCACTTTTTCCTTGAATTTCTGAACAAATTCATCGTGTACATCTTCATGCACAACGAGACGATTCAGGGACATGCAGATCTGGCCTTGGTGTAAATATTTGCCGAACACGGCGGCTTCGACAGCTCTGTCCACGTCCGCATCCTCCAGCACGATCATAGCGTTGTTACCACCGAGTTCAAGAGCTGTATCCTTGATGTTTTTCCCGGCCAGTTCCCCGATGTGACTTCCTACTTCCGTGGAACCGGTGAAAGAGAACATTTCAGGAATCGGATGAGTGATGAATTCATCACCGATTTCAGAACCTCTTCCGACTACTACGTTGACAAGTCCCTTAGGGAAACCTGCTTCTTTCGAAAGCTCAGCAAGCAGAAGACCGGAAGTGATCGGAGTGTGGGAGGCCGGTTTAATGACTACGCCGTTCCCGCTGGCGAGCGCGGGGGCAAGTGAACGGGCTGTTAAGTGGAACGGGAAGTTCCATGGCCCTATTACACCGATTACGCCTTTCGGATCACGATACACCCTGTTTTCTTTTCCGGGAGTGTTGGAAGGGATGATCTCCCCTTTCATGCGTGTCGGAAAAGAAGCTGATTCCGTAATGATATCGAGAGCCGCGCTGTATTCGACTTCCGCTTTCACCCGCGTGCTTCCGGCTTCCGTGATCAGCCACTCCACGATTTCTTCTTTTCTTTCTTTGACCAGATCGATCCATTTCAAAAAAATATCCCGCTTCTCTGCAGGAGTTTTCTCTTTCCACTGCTGCTGGGCCTGTGCTGCAGCTTCGTAGGCTTTATCCAGATCTCCGGCACTTGCGGACGGAATAGTTGCAATTACTTCATCATTGTAAGGGTTTTTATTTTCAATAGTTTTGTCGCTCGAACCTTTGACCCATTCTCCATTTATATATTGATTAGTGTATGTCTTCATAATTGTTATCTCCTCCGTAAACATATTCAGTCTGTTTATTCACTTTTATAAATACTTTCAAACATACCCCCCCTAGGATGAGCAGCTGGAACGTTTGTATGATCCGTAATGTATGTTACTATATGAACATATAGTCATATAAGGAGGCACCTCAATGTCACACCACCATCATCATCATGAGACCACCGGAAATATTAAGGTCGCTTTTTTCCTTAACTTTTTCTTTACGATCATAGAACTGATCGGTGGTCTTCTCACAAACAGTATCGCTATCATCTCGGATGCTCTGCACGACCTGGGGGACTCTCTTTCGCTTGGTCTCGCCTGGTTTCTTCAGAGATACTCGAATAAGGACCAGTCAAACAACTATTCTTTCGGTTATAAACGCTTTTCCCTGCTGGCGGCCCTGATTAACAGTGTCGTACTGATCACGGGCTCTATTTTCATCCTGACGGAAGCCGTACCGAGGCTGTGGAATCCGGAGACACCGAATACCCTCGGAATGATAGGTCTCGCCGTCCTCGGTATCATCGTTAACGGTGCAGCTGTCTTCCGGCTCCGTGGCGGAGATTCCATGAACCAGAAGGTGATGTCATGGCACATGCTCGAAGACGTTCTCGGCTGGGCAGCCGTGCTGGTCGTCGGAATTGTAATGACTTTCTTCGACCTGCCTATCCTGGACCCGCTTGCTTCCATCGGTATTACGCTTTTCATCCTTTACAACATCATAATCAATCTAATCAAAACGATGCGACTTTTCCTTGAAGCAGTGCCGGAATCATTGGACTTCGACAGGATAACAAAAGAAATCCGCAACGTCCCGGAAGTCAAATCCGCCCACCACACCCATCTGTGGTCTCTGGACGGGGAAAACCATGCCTTTTCCACCCATGCCGTAGTAGCTGCAGAAGCGACGAAGGAGGAAGTGTGCAGGGCAAAGAAAGCGATCACTTCCATCCTTGAAGATATCCGTCTGGATCACGTTACCATTGAAATAGAATACGAAGATGAATTATGCAGTATGGCTGAGGAGGATAAACATGAGTGACTCTGTTACAGAAGAGACGATACAGAAAACGGCCGACACTTTTAAAGTACTGTCCGATCCGACGAGGATCCGTATTCTGCATTATCTCTGTCAGAAAGAAGCCTCGGTCTCTGACATAGCTTCCAGCCTTGACTTGAAACAGTCTACAGTCTCTCATCAGCTGCGCACCCTCAAGCTCTACCGGCTGGTGACGCATCGCCGGGAAGGGACAAGTATTTATTATACGTTCAAAGACGATCACGTTATGCAGACGCTTGAACAGATGATTGACCATATTGAAGAATGACAGGGGAGATGAGTATGGAATTCAGAAAAGCAGCCGCGGAAGACGTCGCAGAAATCATGCCTATTATACAGGAAGCCCAGCAGCAGTTCCGGGAACGGAACATCAGCCAGTGGACAGACGGTTATCCCGATGAAGCAACTATATCGGAAGACATCAGGCGCGGGGAAAGTTACGTACTCACTGAATCCGGAAAGATTATAGCGAGTACGGTCATCTCCCCCCGTGAGGAAATGACTTACCGTACCATTTACGAGGGGGAATGGATGAGCCGGGAAGATTATCTCGTCATACACCGGCTTGCAGTGAAGAACGATAGGAAAAAACAGGGCCTTGCCTCTCTTCTGTTAAAAGAGACAGAAAAGATGGCCCGTGACCGTGCTATTCCGAGCGTGAAAGTGGATACGCATGAACGGAACGTACCGATGCAGCAACTGCTTTTGAGCCACGGCTACACCTACTGCGGAGTCATTTATTTAACGGAAGGCAGCAAACGGCTGGCCTACGAAAAACTGGTGCAATAAAAATCAAAAAAGCGCGCAGGTTCACTTCGCCTGCACGCTTTTCTTTTACATATCCAGCTGTTGTGGAGTTTCATCGCCTTCATTCATGAGGCGGATCGTTTCAGGGAAAATCTCAAGTACGATGTAATCAGGATCGTTTTTCCCGCCGAGCCAGTGTTTCATGTGGTCACTCCACACTCGGTCTTTGATGTCCTGGTCATCACGAATGTTGGCCTGACCCTGGATTTCAAGGAATCCGTCTCCGTAGCCTTCCCCTTCATATCCGAGAAGGATGTGGACGAACGGGTTCTCGTCGATTTCTTCCGCTTTGTACGTCTCTCTGTCCGTCGGAGTGAATAACGTCAGATTCTCGTCGTGCTGAAACGTCATATAACGGGTATGAGGCTTATTATTTTTGACAGTAGCCAGCGTTCCCACTTTGTTATCCTTCATAATATTGCTGATATGCTGTTTCAGTTCTTCCTGATTCATTTTATAATCCCCTTTCGGCTGCTTTAAAGTTCTTTACCCACTATTACCTTTCTTCTTTCCTTCTAAACTCCGGGGAGTGGCGGAAGGTTTTTTTTCGTCAAAAAATTCGCTATAATTAAATGGCAATCGGGTAAACGTTATAAACAAGGAGGAATTATCAATGTCATTTGCTACTTCAATTAACTGTATGGACGGCAGAGTCCAGCTTCCGGTCATCAACTGGATGAAAGATACATACGGGGTGGAATACATCGATATGATTACGGAAGCCGGTCCCAATAAAGTTCTGCTCGAAGGCAGTGCCGGTCAGCTTGAAGAGATTAAGAAAAAAGTTCTCGTTTCTACAGAGAAACATGGATCAGGAACAATCACAATCGCGGGGCATCACGACTGCGCCGGGAATCCGGCGGACCGCTCTCAGAAGGAAAAAGAAATAAAACGCGCCGTGGAACTGATTGAAACGTGGGACCTCGGAGCCGAAGTCGTCGGCCTTTATGTTAACGAAAACTGGGAAGTGGAAGTCGTAACTGAGTAACTCTTATCCAAAAAGGAGGGGTATTGTGGAAGAATTCGTCGGCTACTGCGCTTCCTGCGGAAAAGAAGTTTATTGTAAGGACGGATTCCTGGACGGCATCGTTACGGAAGATAAACAGCTGTACTGCTTTACGTGCGGAGAAGACAAATAAAATACCGTCCTCTGTTTCAAGAACCTCCGATGAGCAATTCATCAGAGGTTCTTTTAAGTGACCGGCGGTTTTCCGAATCCTTATTCTCATAACTGTAACGAACTGGTAAGATGGAAAGAACTATTATTTATTAGCGCGGGAGGCGGTTACCATGAGCAGAAACATGTCTATGATCTCCATCGCAGCCGGGGCTGCTCTGTGGGGGATTATCGGTCTGTTCGTCACATTTCTGTACGACTACGGCTTCACGCCTGTCCAGGTGGTGGCCGTCCGGGTAAGCAGTGCCGCTCTGCTGCTGCTCATTTATACATATTTTAACGGGAAGAAAGACCTGCGGATTAACTGGAAAGACAGCCACTATTTTATCGGTACAGGTATTATCAGTATCGTGTTCTTCAATCTTTGTCTATTTATAGCTATGGAGGAAACTTCCATAGCTGTCGCTGTTACCCTGTTGTACACCGCCCCCGCCTTCGTTACGATATTCTCCCGGTTCCTGTTCGGAGAACTGTTTACCGGGAACAAAATTCTCGCACTCGCCATCACGCTCATCGGCTGCTCACTCGTCGTCGGACTAATCCCGTTCTCCGGCTTCGATCTCTCTCTGTACGGAGTCCTGGCAGGGCTCGGGTCCGGATTCTTTTATGCGTTGTACAGCATTTTTGCAACGTATGCCCTGCGGAAGTATTCTTCGGTAACGGTGACGGTGTATACATTCGTATTCGCAAGCATAGCCATTCTCCCATTTGCCGGACTTGGTGATATCAAAAGCACTTTCACTCTCCCGGCTGTCTGGTTGAATATCGGCGGTATCGGCCTTTTCTCCACCACTCTTGCCTTCCTGCTGTACACAAAAGGGCTCGAGAAAATCGAGTCGAGCCGGGCTTCGATTATAGCCACCATCGAACCGGTGGCGGCCACGCTCCTCAGTTTTTTCGTATTCCGCGAAATTCTGACCTTGTGGCAACTGACCGGTTTCATTCTTGTAGTAACAGCGGTCATCCTTGTTCAGAAACGGCCCCGCTCGTCTTTTTCAAAGCGAAAAGCGTCATGAAGGATACTGCCTGTTCCAGCATCGGCGTGGAGAGATTCTCCGGAGCTCCTTCTTTAGGTACGGAAGACATCCCCTCAACCGTCCACCCGTGAGTGCCGGCCAAACGTTCGAATTCCCAGGGCATCATCGTATTGCACACAACGTCTTCCCCTTCAAGTCTCGGATAACTGTTACTTCTAGGGCCGGCAGCAGGACCAAGAATACCGGCAACCATTACCCCTCCAGGCTTTACGACACGCTGGATTTCCTTTAATCCGTGCAGCGGTGACGCGACCCATTCCAGGCAGTTAATGGCCATTACGCTGTCGAATGCCCCATCTTCAAAAGGGAGTTTGGCAAGGTCGGCCTGCTGGAAGTGGATACCGCTCCAACGCTCTTTTGCCATTTCAATCATTTTCGACGAAATATCGACACCGGTCACCTCATAACCCGAGCGTCTCAGCATCTCGCTCCCCTCTCCATCGCCGCATCCGATATCAAGAACCGTAGATCCTTCAGATACGAAGGACTGCATAAATGGAAGAACCGTTTTTCTGCTTCCTTCTTTCCACATTTTTTCACTTCTCTGACCCCAGTTTCCGGAAAAATTATCCCACTTCTCTTCCGCTTTCTCATGCCATCTTTTATCGATCATTATTTTTTCCTCCTTGTTATTTCATTTAATCTTATGTATGATAGAATCAATATATAGTAATTATATTTTAAAAAACACAATATATAGATTGAAAAACAGATGCTCACAGAGCTTAATAGGGAATCCGGTAAGAAACCGGAGCTGCCCCCGCAACTGTAAGTATCCGCGAAACAGCATCTCCACTGTAGATTACTACGGGAAGGGCTGGAGTAAGATCGGGTACGAGCCAGGAAACCTGTCTGTTTTTCATCGGAAAGTTTCACCTTTTTCGGGGTTGGAGAAGATGAAACGATGATGCGTACATATACCCGTATCATGGTTTCATCCGCTCCTGTCCAGGGGGCGGATTTTTTTATTTTTTATAAAGGTACTTGAAGGAGGACTTACTTATGTCAGCAACCGTAACAGCGGACTGGAAATATTGGCTCGAACAGCTTCAGAGCACGTTCCCTCATCTCGATTTTTCAAAAGTCTACCCGAAAATCACAGACGGCACTTCCGTCGTTCTGGAAACACTCGCGGAGATGGACGAAACCGAACCGGAATGGACCTATGTCGCCGCCCGGGCACATCTGGAGACGATGTACACCGAAGCGAAGAAAAACCGGCGGACGGAGAGTCCGTATACCGACCTTTACGGGCTGATGGAAGCTCTCGTCCAGGAAGGGATTTACGCCCCGTCCCTGCTCACCCATTATACCAAAAAAGAAGTGGAGGAGCTTGAATCTCTGCTCGACCGGAACAAAGACCTCCAGTTTACTTACATTGGTCTGAAGACACTGGATGACCGCTATCTCGCAAAAATGAAAGATGGAAAAACGATGGAACTGCCTCAGGAAAGATGGTTGATCATTGCAATGAATCTTATGGCCGGGGAGAGCTCTTCCTCACGCCTGCATTACATTAAAGAGGCCTACTGGGCGCTCAGCAACCTTTACATGACTGTGGCCACACCGACTCTGGCGAACGCCGGGAAATCTCACGGCCAGCTCAGTTCCTGCTTTATCGAAACGGTGGACGACAGTCTGCAGTCGATCTATGACAGCAATACATCCATTGCGAATTTGAGCAAGCATGGCGGCGGTATAGGTGTCTATCTTGGCAAAATACGTTCGCGGGGCAGTGATATACGAGGCTTCAAAGGCGTCTCCTCCGGTATCCTCCCGTGGATGAAGCAACTGAATAATACGGCGGTTAGTGTCGACCAGCTCGGACAGAGGCAAGGAGCCGTCGCCGTCTACCTGGACGTCTGGCATAAAGATATCTTCTCTTTTCTCGACAGTCGCCTGAATAATGGAGACGAACGTCAGAGAACCCACGATCTGTTCACCGGAATTTCCGTGCCTGATCTTTTCATGGAAGCCGTCCGGGACAGACAGGACTGGTATTTGTTCGACCCTCACGAAGTGAGAACGAAGATGGGCTTCTCTCTGGAAGACTCTTTCGATGAACAAAAAGGGGAAGGGACGTTCCGCGACCGGTACGAAGCCTGCGTGCGTGAGCCGGAATTGTCCAAAGAGAAGGTGCCGGCCATTGACATTATGAAGCGCGTCATGATCGGACAGCTCGAAACCGGCACGCCGTATATGTTTTACCGGGATGAAGTGAACAGGACGAACCCGAATAACCACGCAGGCATGATTTACTGCAGTAACCTGTGTACGGAAATAACCCAGAACCAGAGTGCCACGACTCAGACTGCCCAGTACACGGAAAACGGACAAATCATTACCGTGCACAACCCTGGAGACTTTGTCGTCTGCAACCTTTCGAGCATCAACCTCGGCAAAGCCGTACCGGCGAATGCTCTTGAAAGACTCGTTCCGATCCAGGTGCGGATGCTCGATAACGTTATCGAAGAGAATCACATCCCCGTGCTCGAAGCGGAACGGACAAACAAGCGCTACCGCGGCATCGGCCTTGGTACGTTCGGATGGGCGCATCTATTGGCACAGAATAAAATCGCCTGGGAGTCGGGGGAAGCCGTCCAGTACGCCGATGACCTTTACGAAAAAATCGCCTATCTGACTATCGGGGCGAGTGCTGAGCTCGCCGGGGAAAAAGGAAGTTATCCTCTGTTCGAAGGTTCCGACTGGGAAACAGGTTCCTTTTTCGAAAAACGCGGACTGGCATCAGACGAGTGGAAAACACTCGCTTCCAAGGTGAACAGGAACGGACTGAGAAACGGCTATCTTATGGCGGTCGCTCCGAACTCGAGCACTTCTCTTATTGCAGGAAGCTCTGCCAGTATCGATCCGATTTTCAAAAAATTCTATTCGGAGGAGAAGAAAGATTTCAAGATTCCTGTGACGGCACCGGATCTGAACCCGGAAAACTACTGGTACTATAAATCAGCCCATGACATCGACCAGCATACGAGCATTGCTCAGAATGCCCGGAGACAGAAGTATATCGATCAGTCCATATCATTTAACCTGTACGTACAAAATGACATCCAAGCCAAAGATTTGCTGAATCTTCACCTCGACGCCTGGGCTCAGGGATTGAAAACGACGTATTACACACGCTCCACCTCCGGCAGCACCTATGACGAATGCGAAAGCTGCTCTTCATAAACAAAAGCGGAGCCATTCGCTTAGAAGCTCTAAGATAAGCGGGCACTCCGGGGTTCGGATGAACTGTTCCGAACGAGGAGGGACCACTTATCTTATGGGCTTTTGAATGGCGTAGCTGGATAAAACAAAAGCGGAAACTTCCGGGTAGAAGCGCTGACATAAGTCGGAAGCTTACTTTTCGGGTGTGGCCTTCCCCGAAAATAAGATTACGGCTTATGGCGGGAACTTCTGGAAGTTGAAGCTGGAAAAACAAAAGCGGAGCCACCCGTTCAGGGGTTCCGGGCTAAGCGGGAGATTCGTTTTTCAGGGGACTTTTCCTGAAAAAGAAGCTACTGCTTAGACAGCGGACCCCTGGATGGTGCAGCTGGATACCATAAAAGCGGAAACTTCCCGGTAGAAGCGCTGACGTAAGCCGGAAGCTTACTTTTTGGGCGACCTTCCCCGAAAATAAGATTACGGCTTATGGCGAGAGCTTCTGGAAGTTGAAGCTGGATAAAACAAAAGCGGAACCACCCGTTCAGGGGTTCCAGGCTAAGCGGGAGGCTCAGGGGGATCCCCCCATTCCCTTAGCCTTCCGCTTAGCCTTATCACTTTGAATTTTGAAAGGAGTCTATACTTATGACTATAGAAAAAAGGACACTCGTCGATTACGATGCTCCAAACCGTTCCACCGGTATTATAAACGGGAAAACATCCAACGTTCTTAATTGGGACGACACCAGATTCGCCTGGGCTTACCCTATGTATAAAAACATGCTGCAAAATTTCTGGATTCCGGACGAAATCAATATGAGCAACGATCTGAAGCAGTGGCCGGAGCTTTCCGACCGCGAACAACAGTCTTTCAAAAAGATCATCGGCCTTCTCGCTTTTCTCGACTCTATTCAGACGGATTACTCAGGGAAAATCGCGGACTATCTTACGGACTCGAGTCTCGCGGCACTGATGCAGGTACTTTCTTTTCAGGAAGTCGTACACAACCAGTCTTACTCTTATATCCTCTCCACTCTCGTTCCTTCAGCAGAACAGGAGGAGATTTTCGATTACTGGAAACACGATCCCATTTTGCAGAAAAGGAACCAGTTCATCACGGACGGGTATCAGGATTTTATCGATGACCCTTCACCGGAAAATTTCCTGAAATCCTGCGTCTACGACGTCGTTCTGGAAGGACTGTTCTTCTATGCCGGGTTCGCGTTTTTCTACAACCTGGCCCGCAACCAGAAAATGGTTTCCACTTCCACGATGATCAACTACATCAACAGGGACGAACAGATTCACGTCCACCTGTTCTCACGTATCTTTAACGAAACGCTTAAAGAACAGACACAGCTGGATGACGAGGAATTCCGTCAGTTCACGACAGAAACCTTCCGGCAGGCGGCCGAACTTGAGATTGAATGGGCTCACCACATTATCGGAGAAGACTTCCCGGGTATTCCGATGATGGATCTCGACAGCTATATCCGATTTACAGCCAACACAAGAGCCCAGCAGATGGGAGCCGAACGACCGTTTCCGGAGCACAGGAAAAACCCGATGCGCTGGATACGTGCCTATCAGAACGTTGATGAAGGGAAGTCGGATTTCTTCGAACAGAAATCGAGGCAGTACACGAAAGTTTCAGAAGATAACGGATTTGATGATTTATAAGAGATAGGCTTCTACGCCTGTCTCTTATTTTTAATATGAGTGTACACCACATTTCCTACCTCTTTATAAGCAGCTTATACGAAAACCTATTGACAGTGCTATAAGAGACTCGATTCCCGGCTCAGCCCCATGACTACAGACGTTTTGATTAAAATAGATAAAGGGGAAAGGTATCCAGACAAAATAAACCGGTGTTTTTTGAAAAAGGAGAATCATATTAATGAGAAATTCTTTATTCCCCTGCATTCCAGCTGTTTTTGAATGCCGACTGTTTTACAGGCACCATCTCATGAAAATAAATAAACCTGGTTTGTTTAATTAAGCTGTAAGTCATTTAACAGTATGTTTATTTTTCTTATATGAAATGAAAACTTGCAAATAGCAAAATAAAGTGGCTATAATAACCGCACTTATCCGTTCTGCTATATTATAATCAAAAAGGGGCCCCAGCACCAAAATCACTCCAGTAAGAATAATAGGTATCCCTATTATTTTAAAAACAGTCACTATCTCCCTCCTTTTTCCTGTAATAGCTGAAAAACGAACCCCTGCCCGATATTCTGTTATATGTAAACCCTCCGAAAGATCTTCTCGAAGGAATATTATTACAAATAACTTTTCAAACGGTCGAGAGAATCATAAATGGAGTCTCGTATTCCCGGATTATAAAACACGGCCGCCGGATGATACAACGGAATGACGATATATTTCTCGTCGGAAGGAATATACGTATCCTGTTCCCGGTCGTACTTCAAAATCGGTGTCTCCAGTCTTTCTCCAATCACTTCGGAAATTTTTCCTTTTTCGTCCACAAGTCTCTGATACGCCACTCCCCCAAGCAGAAGAATCACTTTCGGTTCGGCTGTCTCTATCTGCAAATCGAGAAGTTCCGCATGAGCTTTCACTTCTTTTTTGTTCGGTTTCCGGTTCGCTTTCCGCTTTTCTTCCGAGTTCGGCCGTTTTTCCCACTTGTAGGGTCTGCTTCTCACCGCACTCGTAATGTAAACGTCCTCCCTTGTCCAGCCAAGATAGGACAGCTGTTTATCCAGTTCTTTTCCGGCTCTTCCGGTGAAAGGCTCCCCGTCATATACTTCATTTTCCCCCGGGGCTTCCCCCACCATCATAATATCCGCGGGGACCGGGCCTTTGCCAAGCACGAATCCCTCCGTATCAAAAGGCTCGATATTCCGTTTCGCTCTTTCTACTACTTCTTCAGGTAAATCCATAGCTATCACCTCTCCTCTCACCTTTCCCCGATTTCTCATGCCGGTAACTCTTTATATTTTATTTCTTTCCTTCAGATGAGTACAATAAGGAGAGGAGTCTAAGAAAAAAGGAGTAACTTTTATGAAAAAATTAGCTCATGGCATCGTGAAGCTTCGGGCCTTATTACTGACCCTATGGCTGATAGCTTTTGTTGTACTTGGATATTTCGCCCTGGACCTCCCCTCGCTCCTTGAAGGAGACGGGTTCCGCACAGACGGAGAATATGAAGAAGTTCAGGAAATACTTACAGATGATTTCGACCGTCCCGAATCAACCATCCTCGTGTTATTCGAGCAGGCGGACGACGGAAAAATTGAAGATACGCTTAACAGCATAGAGGATTTGAACATAGCATCCTCTATTCAGTCGCCTCTCGACGTGGAGGATATGTATAAGGACGACACTGCTTACGCTGCCGTCAATTTTAATGAAGAAAGTACGGAACTCACCGAAGAAATCTCCGAAATCCGTTCTATTACGGAAGATACGTCCGGAGTAACGCTGACCGGGGAGCCGGTCATATCGGAGGACATCAATAAAGCCAGTCAGACGGATTTGAAAAATGCTGAACTGATCGGTCTGCCCTTCGCTTTACTGATTCTTCTTATAGCTTTCGGAACGTTGACCGCTTCAGTGCTTCCACTGATTATCGGAGGAGTAACAGTAGTTTCAGGATTCGGATTTCTGGCGCTTGCCGGGGAAAGTATTTCCCTGTCCGTATTCATACTGAACATCGCTCCGATGATCGGACTTGCGCTGAGTATCGACTTCGCACTGCTGTTCATCAACCGTTACCGGGAAGAACTGGCCCGTCAGTCCATTGATGACGCTATTGTGACGACGATCCGCACGGCCGGCCGTTCCATCATCTTTTCTGCGGTCTGTGTATTTATCGGACTCGGGGCCATGAGTATCATTAACGTAGACATCTTCCTGAACATAGCGCTCGGAGGAACTATAGTGATCACTCTCGCCGTATTCACGTCACTTACGCTTCTCCCCGGTCTCCTGCGGCTGCTCGGACCGAGAATCAACAAGCTGCGCGTCCTTCCTGCAGAGAAAGACACCGTACCGCGCTGGAGAGCTTTCGCTAAACGTATTATGAAGCGTCCGGTAATGACTGCGCTCTTATCTCTCATTGTTCTTCTCATCGGTATTATCCCGATCTCGAACATGAGCGTCTCTATCCCGACGATTGACGCACTGCCCGAAAGCTACGATTCGAGGAGTGCCTATGAAACGATCGAAGACACTTTCCTCAGCGACTCCGACAGTACGATTCAGGTAGTCGTCAACGAAGAAAGAGACTGGCTCAGCAAAGAAGGACTCGAAGAGATGAAAGAGAAGATCGATGCTTATTCGGACCCTGGGATTGTGGATAGCGTAGACTCCCTGTATTCGGCGTCCGATGTCGGATCATCGGAGGAATTGTACGCTGCCCTTCAGAACCCGCAGACGAAAAGCGCCCTCGAACCGGCTATTGAACAGTTCATCGCCGGTGATAAGCTTCTCCTTCCGGTGAATCTTTCCGTAGCCGACAATTCGGAAGAAGCTCAAAGTCTTGTCAGAGAGTGGAAAGATGAGAAAGATGCACGCATCGGCGGCTCCCCTGCTTTCAACCAGGAAATATACGATGAAATATTCGATAAACTGCCGCTCGTCCTGACCATTATTATCGTTTCCACCTTCTTTATTCTGATGCTTGCCTTCCGGTCCATTTTAATTCCGATCAAAGCGATTCTGATGAATATCTTAGGACTTGCTTCCACGTTCGGTATTCTCGTGTGGCTTTTCCAGGGAGGCCATCTCGGTTTGAACGAGTCAGACATTGCTCTGATTCTCCCGGTCATCGTATTCAGCCTTGTATTCGGTCTGAGTATGGACTATGAAGTATTCCTCATATCAAGAATGAGAGAATTTTATCTGGAAACGAAAGACAACCACTACTCCACCGTGGAAGGCGTGGCGAACACGAGTAAAATCATAACATCCGCTGCCCTGATCATGATTGTGATTACAGGAGCTTTCGCCTTCACAGGTGTGGTTCCCGTCAAGCAGATCGGCATCGGGATAGCCATCGCTATCTTCATCGATGCTACGATTATCCGTCTGCTGCTTGTACCAAGCCTCATGAAACTTTTCGGACACTGGAACTGGTGGTTCCCGTTCGGCAGGAAGAAATAGATTTATAGAGGGCGGATTTCAGGCTGCAGTGTTTCCGACGGGCAGCCCGACGAGATCCGTCCTTTGTTTTGAAGAAAATGACGACCATTATGCAGGAATCGTTCCCTTTGCACGAAGCAAGGCTGTACGAAAGTAAGGATTATGCCGAAAACGTGACTTTCACTGCCGATTTCTTCCCTCCAAAGGCAGGAAAAGCAGGTTTTCGTTACCTTCGGATCGTCCTTTGTTTTCTGAAGGGAAGGAAAAACAGAAATGCCTACAGCCTGCCATATAAAAAGCAAAAAACCGAACCCCTGATTAAAGGGTTCGGTTTTTTATGCTGTTTCATACTTCCCTATTTCATCTGGAACGAAAAGAACGTTACGGCAAAGTAAAGAATTATGATCAAAAAAGAAGGGATCATGTACGTAAATTGATACTTCGGGTTCTTCCTGGAAATACTGATCAGGAATAGAAGTACAAATACGACCGATGCTACAGCTACAATTACATTGACCCGGCTCGATTCACTGAAAAGATTTCCCCGGAAATACATTACATCGGTAATGGCCAGGATGAGGATATTAAAGGCATTACTGCCGATCAGAGAACTGATGGCAAGATTGTAGTTCCGCATCTTCAAAGCGGTCCCTACACTCGACGCATCCGGCAAAGAGGTGCTGATTGCAACGAGAAATGCACCGATGAACGAAGAGCCGAGTCCGGTGATTTGTGCTATCTCCTCAGCCGTAATCGTTAAAATACTCCCCATCACCATAATGGCAACGCTGAGACTTATAAAGCGGGTGAGTACCTGCTTTTTGGTATAGTCCCGGTATCTTTCCTGCTTCTTTTCGTTCTTCACTTTACGTCCTTTGTATTCCGTACGCTTATTAATGAATCGGGCTCCGACTGCATAAAATAATACGAGAGCGACCGAAGAATAACTTACGTGAAGAAAGGGGGTGGGCAACGGAAAAGCCACGGCAACTATAACGATCATCGTCAGAAAAATGACGAGATAGGCGTACAGTTTACTTTCCACCGTAGTCCGGGTCATAATTTCATGTTTCCGGTAAATGATATCGAACACTGCCAGACCCAGAAGGTTAAAGAGATTACTACCTATCAGGTTACCGACTGCAAGACCCGGCGTATCGATAAAAACTGCCGTCACACTCGAGGTGAGTTCCGGAAGAGAAATAGCTATGCCGATTACAGCTCCCACAAAAGTAGAGGTCGCTTTTGTTTTCTCCTTTACTGCATCGCCGAACACTGCAAGATTGGAAGCTATGAAAAAAGTGGCGATTGCAGAAACAAAAAACCCTAAAAATATGAGGACTGCCATAAACTTGAACTCCTAACTATCGTTGTTTGCTTTTGATTAAATCCGCCGTCAACTGGCCGGACAGCGTTACCATCGGCACTCCGCCTCCCGGGTGCGTGGAACCTCCGGCAAAGTAGAGGTTATCGTAAAGAGCGCTCTGAGCCGGTACTTTAAAGCCGCCGTTCGACTTCTTGTCCGCTACGACACCATAAATCGAACCGCCGTTTGCCCCGTACAGGGATTCGAGATCTTCCGGTGCGAACTGGTATTCAAAATCGATGGAGTCTTCCAGGCCTTCGAGCCCCATACGTTCAAGTTTCTCAATTACCGTCTTTCTGTATGCTTCCCAGTCCCAGCCTTTTCTTTTCTTATTTTCGAGAGGTGGAACGTGAGTAAGGACGAACAGATTATCTTTCCCATCCGGGGCCTGGGTTTCATCCGATCTGGCCGACACACCTATATAGACAGTCGGGTCTTCGGCCGGCTTCCCTTTATCGAAAATTTCCTTGAATTCCTTCTCGGGGTAGTCGGAGAAGAAGAAATTGTGGTGTTCGAGCTGTTCGAACTTTTTGTTCGTCCCCAGTAATAATACAAGTCCTGAAACTGTCGGTTCATATTTTTTCTCGAGCTGTTTCGCTTCTTTCTTCCCTTTCTTCGTGCCGTCCAGGTAACGGTACGTAGGAATCGCCTCCAGGTTGGAGACGACGACATCCGCTTCCATCGTACCGCTGGCAGTAGCCACACCGGTCACTTCTTCTCCTTTTGTCACTATATGAGAGACAGGTGTCTCAAGATGAACGTCTATTTTCAGTTCTTCCATCACTTTTCCCATTGCTTCCGCAATCTGATACATGCCTCCTTCGACATAATGGATGCCGAGCCCCAGCTGCACATACGCCAGCTGGTTCAAAATTGCGGGTGCGGAGTAGGGATTGGAACCGACATACATCACGAGGAAATTGAATAACTGCTCCAGATGCTTGTTGTCCAGATGCTCCTGGTTCGCTTTAGCCACCGTCTTCATGGGGTCCATCTGCATGAGTTCTTTGAAGGAGTGATGTTTCCTGAGATCACTGAGACCCGAGATACTGTATTTATAGAAACTCTTCAGGCACAGGTCATACATATCCTGACTGTACGATAAGAAGCTTGTCAGTGAACTGTTCGGGCGATCCGTCACTTTGGACATCTCCTGAAGCATCGTAGGCAAATCACCCGTTACGTCAAGCTGTTTGCCATCTTCAAAAAAAGTCCGCCACTGAGGTTCGACCCTTTTGATAGTTATGTAATCGTGTATATCACGATGCACGCTTTCGAACAGCTGCTCGAGGACCCAGGGCATGGTGAGGATGGAAGGACCCGTGTCAAAAGTGAATCCTTTCCCGGATCTCTGGTTCAGTTTTCCACCGATATTTTCGTTTTTCTCGAGAACCGTTACATCATAACCGTCCGCCTTCAATCGTATAGCTGCCGACATACCGCCTAGACCTGCTCCTACTACTACCGCTTTCTGATTCGCCATACTTAGCACCTCCATATTAATAAAGAAAAGGGATCAGCCGATATCTTATCCTGCACCACTGCGCGTACTCATCTCCGTACTGTCTCGTAAGCATCGCCTCTTCCAGTTTAATTCTGTATATAAGACTTGCGGCTATAAGAACGCTTCCCACGAGAAGTCCGAATAGACTGCCGTTACTGAGCGCAAAACCGATGACAATGCTTAACAGTCCGGTGTATAGCGGATGACGCAATATGCGATACGGGCCGCTGCTGACCAGATAATCACCTTCTCTTACGCTTACGTTCCTTGTGAACTGTTCTTTCAAATGCATAATACCCGAAAGACGCAGCGTTACGCCGGCTCCGTAAAAAAAGAGACCCGTCCATTTCACTGCCGGGACGTCCACTTTCCACATATCCACTCCAAGAATCACTGCCACTGCTACGAGCATGGCTGAAAAGATATACCAGAAAGATACTTTCTCCGATTGCCGGGACGCGGGCGAGGAGTAAACGAGGAACTCCATCAGCCACACCAGGGAGACAGCTCCAAACAACAATTCGATCATGGCCCACGCTCCTGACTGTATCCGGTTCCTTCCCGTTTCCCTAAAGCGGGCAGATACAAACCTTTCCTTTGCAACAATAGAAATACCTACGTATATTCATACAGGAAAGGGGACATCCATATGGCACTGCTTTATTCACTGGGCATTATTTTAACCGTGCTGGCGACTTTCTTCATCATTTTTAAAAAGCTCACAAAAATAAGCTATATCGTTTTTTCTGTAATTTTAATATTTTATCTCCTGCTGCTCGTACTCAGCCCCTGGTTTCTTTTGTGAAATAAATATACCAAAGAAAAAGCGAGCCGTTTGAACGGGCTCGCCTAGCGGTTGCGGGAGCGGTTGATCGCTTCCCGGATGTGATACAGTTCCGCAAACATTGCTGCAGCAAATACAAGAAGCATACTGAGCAGTACGGAAATGATGAAAATGGATCCATCCAGATCAAATCCCAGTACTCCTGCAAAACCGATTAATCCACCTATAATAAGACCTATTGATGCGAATAGAACGATTTTTTGAAACGTCAGCGAATAAAACATGACTTCACCCCATTTTGTAAACTGGACTCTTACCTATCCTTTCCCCTAAATGTCCAGATGCAAAACCGGTGCTTTTCTTCTTAATCCGGCAGAAATATACTTTTTTTCGAGCCCAGGCGCAGTATGCAGGCCTATGACTTGCCTGCAGCCGCCCTGTCCGTCGCCTTCTCAATCGATTCATCCAGGTCATTGATGATATCCTTGACCGATTCGATTCCTACGGACAAACGAATCAGTTCTTCTGTCACTCCGCTTGCCGCCAGTTCTTCTGCGGACAGCTGCTGATGCGTAGTAGACGCTGGGTGTATGATCAGAGACTTCGCATCCCCTACGTTCGCAACATGAGACCAGAGAGAGACGTTATCGATCAGCTTTCTTCCGGCCTCTCTTCCTCCTTTGATACCGAAGTTAACGATAGCTCCGTAGCCGACTTGCAAATACTTATCGGCAAGTTCATGTGCCGGGTGACCCTCAAGACCCGGGTAGGAGACCCATTCCACGTCCGGGTGCGCCTGCAGATGCTTAGCCACTTTCAGGGAATTTTCAGCATGACGTTCAATGCGTAAAGACAGTGTCTCCAGCCCCTGAATCAGAAGGAAAGCATTTTGAGGACTGAGGCACGCCCCCATATCCCTAAGGAGCTGCACCCGGAATTTAGTGGCAAATGCCACCTCCCCGAGGTCTCTCGAATAAACGAGACCGTTGTAGCTGTCGTCCGGCTCTGTAAAGCCCGGAAACTTTCCGTTCGCCCAGTCGAAGGTACCCCCGTCCACGACTACTCCGGCAATAGCTGTACCGTGACCGCCGATCCATTTGGTTGCCGAGTGAACGACGATATCCGCGCCCCACTGCAGCGGTTTGCACTGGACCGGACTCGCGAACGTATTGTCAATAATTAGCGGTACACCCTCTTCGTGGGCAATTTCAGACACTTGCTCAATATCAAGCACGTGCAGGCTCGGGTTACCGATCGTCTCCGCAAATACCGCCTTCGTTTTATCCGTAATCGCCTTTTTGAAGTTCACGGGATCTTCCGGATCGACGAATTTCACGTCAATACCGTAACGAGGTAACGTTTTTGCAAATAAGTTATACGTTCCTCCGTACAGGTTACCTGCCGCCACGATTTCGTCTCCTGCTCCGGCAACGTTCAGTATTGAGTATGCAATGGCGGACATTCCGGAGGCAGTAGCCACAGCAGCCGTACCGCCTTCAAGAAGGGCAATTCTTTTCTCAAAAACATCTACGGTCGGGTTGCCGATTCTTGAATAAATATTTCCGGGCTCCTCCAGGCCAAACAGGTTCCTGGCGTGCTCGGTATCATCGAATACGTAGGACGTCGTCTGATAGATCGGTACGGCTCTCGAACCCGTTGCCGGATCCACTTCCTGTCCCCCGTGCAGGGCAAGCGTGTCCAGATCGTAATTTCCAAATTGTTCAGTCATAAAAAATCCCTCCTGTATAATGTATGGCAGAGGGTCTGAGTGAAGAGATATAAACAAAAAACCCCTTCGATAAGAAGAGGTTTACGTTAAATATACTTACATCCTCCCCTTATCTCTCAGACCTCTAAGATCTGTAGGAATTGGCACCTTTTCAAACCGATGTTTGAAGGTTGCCGGGCTTCGCAGGGCCTAGTCCCTCAGCCGCTCTTGATAAGAGTCGCTATTCAATTAAATGGTATGCTTTGCATTATATACGGAAGCATCCGAAAAAGTCAATAATTTTTAGAAAATTCTTATTTAGAGGCTTCGATTGCCTGTTCCAACTGAGCGGAGATATCGTCCGAACTTTCGATTCCGACAGAGACCCGGACAATGTGGTCGTCGATTCCGAATCTTTCTTTATCTTTATCGGAAAGGGTACGATGAGACGTACGTGAAGGAACAGAAACGGTCGTTTCAACTCCGGCAAGACTCGGCACAATCTTGATCCAGCCGAGCGTCCGGTAGAAGGTGTTCATATCTATAGATTTATTCAGTGCTATCGTAACGATGGCGCCGTTACCTTCTGCCGATACGTTTTTCGGGTAATAAACTTTCTCCACATCTGCATTTCTCTGCATGGCATCTGCAAGAGCCTGGGCGTTCCGGGACTGTTTTTCCATACGGATTCCTAACGTTTTCGTACCGCGATACGTCAGCCATGCTTCAAACGGACTCAGGTTAGAGCCGAGGGAGACAATTTTTCGGCGTGCTTTCTCTACGAGCTCTCTTTCTCCTGTAAGCACTCCTGCTGTCGCATCACTGTGACCGCCGAGATACTTCGTGGCGCTGTGGACGACGAGGTCGGCGCCCTGCTGTAAAGGCCTCAGCAGATAAGGTGTGGCAAACGTATTATCTATCATAATTTTCAAATCATTTTTACCGGCGATTTCCTGAAGAACTGTCATATCCTCCACCCGGAGGAACGGGTTCGTCACTGATTCTGAATAAAGCAATTTCGTGTTCGGGCGTATTTCCCCTTTTATGCTTTTCTGGTCACGGAAAGATGTGAGCGTTACTTCAATGCCGAGAGAAGGCAATTCATGAGAGAGAAGGTTGTGCGTCCCGCCATACACATCCTCAGCAGCTACGATATGATCGCCGGGCTTTACGACGGAAAGAATTCCCGCAAATATCGCTGCCATGCCCGAAGCTGCTGCAACTCCCGCGCTTCCTTCTTCAAGAGCAGCAACACCCTCGGCCAGCTCTTCCGGATTCGGGTTTCTTTCCCTGGAATAAAGGTAGGATGTCTCTCCTTCATAATACTTCTCCAGATCATCCAGGTCCTTGAACGTAAAGGCCGAAGTCTGATAAATAGGCGTCGCCTTACTGTGGACCGCAGCCGTCTGGTCAGCTTTATGATGAACAACTTTAGTGAAAAATGATGAATCTCTCATGAATAAACCCCTCCGCTTATCGTTTCGTAACAGTATATCTGCACATCGAACAGGTGTAAAGAAAAGTGGAAACTTCCGTTTAGAAGCGCTGGCGTAAGCAGGAGGCTTACTTTTCGGGTGCCCTATCCCGAAAATAAGGGTACTGCTTAGGACATGAGCTTCTGGAAGTTGCAGCTGGACAAAGAAAAGCGGAAGCGTCCGATTAGAAATGAAGGCACAAGCAGACCGGTCACGTGAAAGACGACCTTTCCTTTCACTGGTCCGAGCTGCTTGTGACATGAATTTCTGGACGCTGCAGCTGGATCATGAAAAGCGGAAACTTCCGTTTAGAAGCGCTGGCCTAAGCAGGGGGAGGAGGGCGTGTGGAGAAAAAGTGAAAGTTCTCAATTTGTTCATTGTACATCGCCACGCGAGTAGTTACACTAATAAAAGATACATACGGAAAGGAGCTTCACCCTCGTTGAAAAAACTATGGATTCTTATATTATTCACTTTGTTTCTTGCAGCATGCGGCCAAAAAGAACTTGAGGACCCGGTGGACTGGGAAACCGGGAGTTTTGAAGCCACTACCCAGGCCAAGGAGTCCTTCAGTATGGAAAGTATGGAAGGGAAAGTATGGATTGCCGATTTCGTATTCACCTCCTGTAACACTGTCTGTCCGCCTATGACGAGAAATATGGCACAGCTTCAGAAGAAGATGGAAGAAGAAGGGGTGGACGTGGAATTCGTCTCCTTCAGTATCGACCCGACCGTCGATGATCCGAAAAAGTTGAAGTCCTTCGGTAAAGAGCAGGGAGTGGATTTCTCTAACTGGACCTTCGTCACCGGTTACGATCAGCAGACCATTGAATCTTTCGCCAAAGATAGTTTCCATATTATCGTAGATAAGCCGGAAGGTCAGGACCAGGTGACACACGGCACCCAGTTCTTTCTTGTAGATGAAAAAGGCACGATTAAGAAATATTATGACGGGGTACAGGACGTGCCTTATGAACAAATTGTAGAAGATGCAAAAATAGTGAAAAACTAAAAAAGGGAAGCGCCTGTGGAGCGCTTCTCTTTACTCTGTCAATTCAGAACTGAATCTATGAAGTTGCGCAGGGAACGGAGGAAGTCCTGAACGGCTGTCTTAATGTTATTCCAGAACCCTTCGTCATTGATAAGATCCTGGAACCCACTGGCCAAGTCATCGAGCTGACTCTGCATTTCATCGAAATTTATATTCAGATTTCGCATCTGGTCAAACAAATCGGTCAACCTTTTTCTGTCCTCCGGGCTGAGCTCGATCTGCAGCGAGTCAAGCTGCGTTTCTACAATCTGCTCCACCTCTTCCCGGGTGGCAGGGTTCTGCTCGGCAATAGCTTTTTTGATTTCCGTAAGCAGACTGCTGATTTCATCCTTACTTATTCCTTCTTTCTCCCCGATGGAAGTGGCTACATCCAGTTCTTCGCTTGCCACCTGCATCCGGTCTTTATCGAGAGAAGCACCTTTCGCATCGTACGCTTTGTAAATGCCTGTCAGTGCCGAATGGCCACTCACAGCGACTGATGAAGCTACAAGCACCTCAGCGTTTTCCACTCCCGCCGTCAGCAGGGCGTTTTCATACATCTCCCGGGTAACTTCTGTAATGTTGTCGGGACTCACAATATCAACATTCAGCCCGCCGCTGTCCTGATGAATGATTTTTACCGAGGAGTACATGTTGGAGTTGGGATTGCCGCCGATATATTCAGCTATATCCTGGCCTGTCACTGTAAATTCGTCCAGCTGCTCATGTTTCGAAGTCTCCAGCAGGTCACTGACGTCCGACCTCTGGCTTTCAGATAAGGCATCTCCGTACACTACAATAGGCAGACCGAGTTTCTCATTAATACTGTTGGAATTCGAAGCCTGTACAGAAACGGCGGCAGAAAGGAACATCACCAGCGCAACGCCCGTAAGCAGCCAGTATTTCATTAGTTTCATCGTTAATCTTCTCCTTAAAAAAATGTAATAGACCTATACTTATTATAACCGAACTGAATGAATAACAGTAATATAAATCCAACACGAAAGGATTGTCTTCGATGATTAAAACGATCGGCCTTTACTTATTTGCAGGTGCGCTATTCTCCGCAGGAATTCTTCACTTTATTTATGACAGCGGATTTGCGGCGATGATCCCCGAGTTTCTCCCTTTCCGCTACGAGCTCGTTTATATTACAGGAATTACGGAATGGCTGCTCTCCCTTCTGCTTATTTTCCCTCATACGAGAAAAGCGGCGGGACTCGCAACAGCCGTATTCCTCGTCGTAGTTCTGCCGGCTAACATTTACGCAGCCATCCAGCAGGTGCCAGCCCCGTGGACGGAAAACACCAGTCTCACTGCTCTCTGGCTGCGCCCGCTTTTCCAGCCTCTCCTTATATGGTGGGTCATATACGTAACGAAAGATTCTCCGTGGCGCCGTACGTACGATACACTGGAGAAAAACGTCGAAAGAGAGTAAGCGCGAACAAAAGAGGGCCTCCGCAGGCCCTCTTTTATTTTATGAACAGCTATACATTTCTGGCGAGCATGCTGATGACAGCATCGTCCATCGGCGGATTATGAAGACCTGCCCTTACATCTCTGTAATATTTTTCGAACGGCTGACGCCTGGAGAGGCCGCGGCCTCCGGTGATTCTCATAGCGAGATCCACCACTTCCTGGGCGGCATTGGTGACCGCCAGCTTCACGGCCCCTAATTCCTCCGCCCATTCGTTTCTCCGCTCCGGATATTCATCCCATTTTCTTGCTGTATCATAGAGAAAACTGTGAGCCTGCAGAAGTTTCCACTCCATCGTACCGAGTTTGTCCTGAATATGAGGCACTTCGCTGATTGGGGTATCGAGACTGTTCGGCTGAAAATTTTTCGCAAATTCCACAGCTTCGTTCCGGGCTCCTACAGCGATTCCGAGATAACAGGCCGGTATGTGAAGCAGCCAACCTTTCGGTACGGGAGGCTTCGAGGACTTCGTTTCCACCAGAGCGTCCACCGGAAGCATCACATCTTTCATCAGCAGATCGTCGCTCTCCGTACCTCTCATACCGAGTGTGTCCCATGTTTTCTCGACGGACACGCCCGCTGTCTGTTTCGGGATAAGGAACCAGCCTATCGTATCGATGTCTTCCACATAAGAAGAAACAAGATAATAATCAAGATGATCGGCAAGAGAAGCGAACGTTTTCCTTCCGGTCAGTATATAACTGTTCTCTTCCCTTCTGGCCGTAGTCTCCGGCATGCCGCCACGCGTCGGGCTTCCGGTAGCCGGTTCGGAGGCGATACGGTTGAGTACTTTCTGTTCCCCGGCCACTTCTTTCATTAACCGGTCCAGCCTTTCTTCCTGCCACGGTCTTTCATCACGCAGTTCCATCATGACTCCCATGTGCCAGCCGATGGAAAGAGCGACAGAACCGTCCCCTTCGGCGATCTTCTCCTGCATCAGCAAAAATTCGTACAAAGTTATGTTTTCTCCTCCCAGGTTCTGTATCAGAGGCAGAGAAGGGTACTGTTCCTCTTTGATTTTGTCCATGACCTCGTCCGGAAAGGAAGCATTTTCGTCCGCTTCTTCGGCATGTGCATAAGCCGTTTCTTTAATTCGTTCCGCTTTTTCGATGAGACTAGCCTGTCTTTCTGTAAATACCCATTTCGTAAGCACTATATCTGTCTCCTCTCCTTTTTCGTGTATTCATAAACCGAAACCTATCCAAGTAAAGACGCTCGTGATGAGCGTCTTTATTTCCCCTCTGAGAGCTTGTATACTTTTTCCACTTCCACACCTATGTTACGCAAATCGTGAATCAATTCATCCAGTTTTTTCACCGTTGCCTCACCTCATCCAAAAAAAGTATGACCGTGACCTCTCTACTGTGTATACGAAAAGCAGACCTGAACGTTTCAAATTTACCTTTATTTTCTTTCCCTCTTCTTCTGCTGTTAAATCTTTTTTTCGGAAAAAAGACGATTTTTTTGAAACTAAAGGTCGTATTTATCGTTTCCGACAGCAAATTTGTTATAACGTCTCTGAAACCAGTGGAACAGGTGGGAAACGATAACCTTCAGAATGGCATATCCCGGAATGGCCAGTATAATTCCGATAATACCGAACAGATGGCCGGCAGTGAGCAAAACAAAAATGATGGTGACAGGGTGGACGTGGAGCCGTTTTCCCATGATCTGCGGAGAAATGAACTTGCCTTCCAAAAGCTGCACCACGGTCCATACGAGCACAAGCTTTATAAGCATGAACGGGGAAGTCACGAGCGCAATAATGAGTGCGGGAGTGATCGCGATCGTAGGGCCGAGATAGGGAACGACACTCGTCACGCTGGCGATACCCGCAAGAACTACCGGGTAATCGATGCCAATGATCAGAAATCCGACGTACAGCATGAGACCGATACAGAAGCTGACGATAATCTGCCCCTGGATATAGGCAGCCAGCTGCCGATCGATGTCCCGGAACATCTCTTTCATTTCCGGCCGTGTACGTGGCGGAAGAATGCGCAGCATCGCACCCGGAAGCTTATGGTCATCCTTGAGCAGGTAAAACAGAATGAAAGGCAGTGTAATGATAGCGATGACTATAGTAGTGACCGCCGATATAATGCTCGTAATCCCGGAAAGCGCGTCCCCGATATACGTACTCAAGTTTTCCGGCAGGTTATTCAGCGTCTGTGAGAAATCACCGAACAGATCATTATAGTAGGAGGCGAATATAGAATTTTTGAGCCATTCGTCCAGACCTTCCGCCACCTGCATAACGTAATCAGGCAGCTCCTCCACCATTTTCATGAACTGTTGCTCAAAAAATGGAATGACGAGGAAGACGAGCAGGGTGATGAGACCCGCAACGATTATGGTGGTAATCAGTATGCCCCAGATGCGGGGGATACCGGTTCTCTCGAGCAGAGTGATGACAGGGCGGAGCAGATAGTATACGACGGCGGCCAGAATGATCGGTAGTGCTACCGTCTCTATAAAAACGAACAGCGGATCGAATATAAAAGATATATTCGAATACACGGCGATGTTCACCCCGATGAGCAGAAGTACTCCAAGTATGTAAAGAAGTCCCCGGCCCCCGAAAAAGCGGACTACTCTCGATTTATCCCATTCTTCCATGACTCTCCCCCCTTTTTTTCTACCTGTAAGTATAACAAAAGTTATCTGCCTATACTGAAAAGCCCGCAGTATAAAATAAAATAAGCGCCGGATCCACGCTTATTTTATAATGACCGGAACGCTTCAGCGCTTTCTTCTCATAAACTTGCGGATTAGCGGATAGAGCATCGGTCCATATTTGATTATTCGTTTTAAAAGACGTCCCACAAACGTTCCTCCTTTTAATGAGCTCGTATTTTCTTAAAAATATAATTCCCTTGATACGGAAATACAAACTATCTCATGACACTTCCTCCGGATATTTTCACTGATTCCCCGATAATATTTTCGGAAGTTTCGGAGAGGAGAAACAGAATCGTACCGGCCACTTCTCCGGCAGTCGTAATTCTGCCGGACGGATTCCCGGACTGGGCCAGTTCCCACTGTTCTTCAAAACTCCGTCCTTCCCTCTCAGCTTTTGCAGCGACGGCCTTCCGCCCCATTTCTGTATCGACGAAACCGGGTGCTACGGCGTTCACGCGGATATTGGAGCGGATCGCTTCATGGGCAAGCGACTGGGTGAATCCCGTCACGGCAAATTTGGAAGCACAGTACGCCACGTTCCCGTGTGTCCCTCTCAGACCGGAAAGGGAGGAGAGATTGACGATGGCTCCTTCTTCCCTCTTTTTCATTTCCGTGTAAAATTCCTGAGTGAGTAGAGTCAGCGAGAAGAAATTCACTTCCATCGCTTTCCTCAGCTCTTCTTCCGGAATATCCTCAAGGTAATAAGTGCTGAGGACGCCGGCTGAATTCACCAGTCCATATACCGGAAGAAACTCGAGAGACTTCTCAACCAGCTCCTGCCGATCTGCTGCCTGATTAAGGTCTGCCACCACAATCTGCGTTTCCCCTGTTCCATTTTCACATTCTTTCTGTACTTCCTCTAATCTTTCCCGGTTTCTACCTGTAAGCGTAACCGACGCTCCGGACCTGGTCAGCTGAATGGCCGTTTCCCTGCCGATTCCTCTGGACGCTCCGGTGACTACTATATGTTTCCCTTTAAACGCATTATCCGCAAATAGCAATTTCTCCACTCCTATCTGTTATTTCTTCTATCTATATCCTGAAGAAGCCGTAGGTAAACTATTACAGTAAAGACAGGCGGAGCATTATATATGTAAAAAATCAGCGTCCTGAGCATTTTTTGCTCACTCAAAGACGCTGACCTAATGACTTTCGTTTATTAAGAGTCCTAAACAGAACTGCTTATTTTTTCTCATAGAGTTAACTCCACCACTGCATCACCATTACTTGCGCTTGTTAGGCTTCCGGAACAATTTACCGCTCCGTGTCTGCTTCACACCCGAAGTTGGTTTTGCATTTTCTTTAGCGACTGGATTCTTTTTGAAATCTTCCTCAAAAAGTTCACGGGCTTTCGTGTACAGTAGTGTCATATTTTTCCCTCCTTTATTCAGTTTATTACAGGTTCCGCTTCCACCACAGACAAGAGTGGAAACCGATTTCCTGTGGTTCCCCAAATATAATAGATAGTCCCTTTATTGTAAAGAGAAAAATACTATATTTTTTAAGAAAATACTCACCTGTTATTTCCTTTTATTAACACACGTAATCCTCTTTCCACGACCTTCTCCTCGAAGCATCTGCGAAAGCATGAATCGCCATTTATTTAAAATCATTATAAAAAAACATTGATTTTAAACGGGCATTTGTTATAATGGATATTGTAGAAATTATACAGGAGGTTTTGGATTATGACAGATAAGAACAATCGTCTTACTACCTCGAGCGGCGCACCCGTTGGAGACAATCAGAACTCACTCACAGCCGGTCGTCGCGGTCCTGGATTGATTCAGGATGTACACCTGCTGGAAAAACTGGCCCACTTCGACCGCGAAAGAATTCCTGAGCGAGTCGTACATGCCAAAGGTGCCGGAGCCTACGGTACATTCGAAGTAACAAATGATGAAATTTCCAATTACACAAAAGCGGACTTTCTCAGTGAAAAAGGAAAAGCGACGGATATGTTCATCCGTTTCTCCACTGTCGCAGGGGAATCCGGTTCAGCCGATACCGTCCGTGATCCGCGCGGTTTCGCCATTAAATTTTACACAGAAGAGGGAAACTACGATCTTGTAGGTAATAATACCCCTATCTTCTTTATTCGCGATGCTATCAAGTTCCCTGACTTCATTCATACGCAAAAAAGAAACCCTCAGACAAACCTGAAAGACAAAAACATGGTATGGGACTTCTGGTCTCACTCCCCCGAGTCTCTTCACCAGGTGACATACCTTCACGGAGACCGCGGTATCCCCGCTACTTTCCGTCACATGAATGGGTACGGGAGTCATACTTACAAGTGGGTGAATGCCGAAGGAGAACCATTCTGGGTTAAATATCACTTCGTCAGTGACCAGGGTGTGAAAGGTCTGGACGCTTCCGTTGCGGATGAAATTGCCGGAACGAATCCTGACTATCACACGGAAGATCTTTTCAACGCTATTGATAAAGGTGATTTTCCTTCCTGGACGCTATACGTACAGATTATGCCGTTTGAGGATGCGAAATCATACAAATGGGATCCGTTTGACGTTACGAAAATATGGTCTCTGAAAGACTATCCACGTATCGAAGTCGGTAAAATGACGCTCAACCGGAATCCGAGAAACTATTTCGCCGAAGTGGAGCAGGTTGCACTTTCCCCGGCTCACTTCGTACCCGGCATCGAAGCTTCTCCGGACAAAATGCTTCAGGGCCGTCTGTTCTCTTATTCCGATACTCAGCGCTACCGTCTCGGTGTAAACCATGAACAGATTCCCGTAAACCGTCCGAAAAACGAACAGTATAACTATCAGCGCGATGGTTACATGCGTGTAGACGGCAACGGAGGAAGCAATTACAACTACGAACCGAACAGCTACGATCATCTTCCGAAAGAAGATGATACGTCGAAGATCAATCCGTTCGAAGTGGAAGGCTATGCCGATAGCGTACCTTACCCGGACCACGATCACTATACGCAGGCAGGAGATCTGTATCGTCTGATGAGTAAAGATGAGCAGGATCGTCTCATTGATGCCGTAGTAGGTCATATGGAACCGGTGACTTCAGAGGAAATCCAGCTTCGTCAGATCGCTCATTTCTACAGAGCCGACCCTGATTACGGAACCCGTGTCGCCGAAGGTCTCGGCCTTCAGGTACCGGATGAAGTAAAAGAAGAAAAATAATTAATACTGAAAAACTCCGACCATTCTCATTCAATGGTCGGAGTTTTTAATGCTTCCATATGAAAGAAGCGATTTAAAATTTAAGTACTCGTAACATCCCGTTTCGTAAATACGAGCCAGGCGGCCCCAAGAAAAACGAGGAAATATACAATCAGTACCGAAACAGAAAAAGTCATAGTCAAATCTTCGATTAATGGTGTGCCTGTGACAAACTGGTTCAGATCCGTGTTTGCGAACAGGATGTATTTCGCCCATTCTTTGTCGGCGAAGAAAGTGACGATCGAGTTCCCGCTCAGCATCAGGAAGACAGCCGCTCCTATAGCAAGTGCGCTGTTCCGGAAGACGGCCGAAATCATAAAAGCGAATGTTACCATCATAAGCAGATTCACCGAGGAGAAGCCATACTGCATTAGGGAGAAAGCCATGATGGAAGTGTCTTTCACTTCCCCGCTTTCCATAAACACATATGGGTCCGTCCATGAACCGAGGCCGAATAATAAAGCTCCGAGCCCTATCGATAATAAAAACAGGCCGACGAGAAGCATCAAAGCGAACAGCAGCAGAGTGATAAACTTGGAGAACAGAATTTTCGTGCGTGACACCGGCCGGATGAGCAGCAGCTTAATCGACCCCCAACGGAACTCGTTAGCGATACTGCCTGCAGCTATAATAATCGTAAACAGACTGATCAGAGAAACGAACATTCGGTTTTCCTGTACGAACTTCCACCCGGTAAACTCATTCGGAGCAATATTGTTTTCAATCCGGTATTCGTTCATCTTTATCTGGTCCTGTCTGAAACTGGCCGCGGACGGTGTTTCTTCTATCTGTTTCTTCATTTCCTGGTTTTCCTGCTGCAGTTCCTGCTTCCAGTCGCTTCCGTACTGCTCGGAGGAAGAAGCTCCGGTCGTCATAAATAACGCAAATCCGGTAATCAGACAGACAAACAGTATGATTCCTATCCACGTAGAGCGCTGAGCGAACAGTTTCATCCATTCGTTCCGAATCAGGCTAATCAATGACACCATCTCCAATCACCTTCAGGAATTCGTCTTCAAGTGTTTTCCTCTCGGTATATATACTATAAATGCTGACGTTATTCTCAACCAGCTTTGTCGTAATATCCGGAATTCGGTCTTTCTCAAGAACGATATGACAACGCTGCTTTTTCGTAATCACATTTTTCGTCTCTTCTTTGAGGATGCGCTCCACCACATCAAGCGGAGTTGCTTCGATACTGACTTCCATTTCCGCGTCTGCGACGGCGTCCTTCACGGACTGGATATCGACCAGTTCGCCGTTATGGATGACTCCGAACCTGTCACACATCAGTTCCATTTCGGAGAGGATGTGACTCGACACAATTACAGCCACGTTTTCCACTTTGGCGAGGCGCTGCACATAAGCCCGTATCTCTTTCATTCCGGAAGGGTCGAGCCCGTTCGTCGGTTCATCGAGAATCAATACGGCAGGCCGATGCAGCAGAGCCTGGGCGATACCGAGCCGCTGGCGCATTCCGAGAGAATATTTCTGTACTTTGTCGTTGATCCGTTTCTCCAGACCGACGAGCTGAACGACTTCCCTGATTCTTTCTTCTGTTACATCTTTTCCCATCCGGGCAAAGTGTACAAGGTTTTTCCAACCGCTCATGAATGGGTACATTTCGGGGTTCTCAACGATCGCCCCGACCTGTTCCATTGCCTTACTTCTCTGTTTATGTATGCTGTTGCCGGCAATGACGATATCGCCGCTGCTCATACTCATGAGGCCTACCATCATACGGATCGTCGTGGTTTTTCCCGCTCCGTTCGGTCCGAGAAATCCGAACACTTCCCCGGGAAAAATTTCAAAACTCAGGTCCTTGATGACGTGATGAGAACCGATTGTCTTGTTCACTTTTTCAAGCTTCATTATGCTCTCCATACTAAATCTCCCCTTCCCACCCCCTGTATACGAAGGACTTGGAAAAATGTTTCATTTTTTCGTCGAAAACTTGAATGATAGAAGTCACTCTGAAACTTTGATATGATACAAATAACGGAGGTGCTATGCATGAGGATCGTATCTATCGAACCGACTCCCAGTCCCAATTCGATGAAAATCAATTTAGATGAAAGTCTGCCTCAGAGCGAGACATACAACTATACAAAAGACGGAGATATATCTTCTTTCCCTTCATGGGCCCGTCAGCTCTTTGACATAAACGGAGTGAAAGGGATTTACCACGTGCTGGACTTCCTTGCTCTTGAACGTCATCCGAAAGTATCATGGGAAGACATCCTCCCGGAAGTACGGGACGCTCTCGGTTCGGATGAAGGACTTCAGGGCGAAGCTTTCCGCGAAGAGCCTGAGGAGAGTTTCGGGGAAGTGCAGGTATTCATCCAGAAATTCCGCAATATCCCGATGCAGATCAAACTGCAGGACGGGGAAACGGAAACGAGAGTGGCCCTCCCCGAGAGGTTCACAAACGCAGCCATGAAAGCGTCCGAAGCTTCCGAAAACATGATTATGGAAAGGAAGTGGGAGGAGGACGCCTCCCGCTACGGAGATGCAGAAGAAGTAGGCCGGCAGGTGCAGGAGGAGATTTCCGCGAGTTATGACGAAGAACGTCTTGCCCGCCTGGTGGAACTCGCTTTCCGGAATGAAACCGAAAAGCAGGAGAGTCCGGTTACGCTTTCCACACTGGATGATTCCGACTGGAGGATACGTTATCAGGCGCTCGATCAGATGCACCCGACGCTTGAAGATTTACCCGTACTCCATAAAGCCCTGCATGATGAAAAAGCTTCGATAAGAAGGCTTGCGACTGCTTATCTCGGGATGATCGAAGATGAGGAAGTACTCCCTTACCTCTATGAAGCACTCTTTGACAAAACCGTCACCGTCCGAAGAACCGCCGGGGACTGCATCTCCGACATCGGATCCACCGATGCCATTCCTCATATGATAAAATCCCTGAAGGACCCGAGTAAAATCGTCCGCTGGAGGGCAGCTATGTACCTTTATGAAGTAGGGGACGAAACGGCGCTGCCTGCTCTTCAGGAAGCAAAAGACGATCCGGAATTTGAAGTGCGCCTGCAGATCCGAATGGCCATCGAACGGATCGAAGGCGGTCACGCAGCGGAAGGATCCGTCTGGTATCAGATGACCCAGGCTACGAAAACGAAAGAAAATAAATAAGGGGGCGTTTACTATGAACGCATATGAAGCTTATATGAAAGAAATTTCCCAGCCGATGAGAGACGAATTGACGGAAGCTGGTTTTACGGAACTTGTATCTCCGGATGAAGTGGACGAGTTCATCAGCTCTGTGAAGGGCACATCTCTCGTCGTCATCAACTCGGTTTGCGGGTGTGCCGCCGGACTGGCCCGTCCTGCAGCTATCAAATCTCTCGAAAACGACAATCGGCCGGAGCACCTCGTCACCGTGTTCGCCGGTCAGGATCGTGAATCGACGGCCCGGATGCGCGACTATCTGGAAGGATATGAACCTTCCTCTCCTTCCATGGCGATTTTAAAAGACGGCCAGGTTATGCATTTCATTCCACGCGAGCACATTGAAGATTATGAAGTGGAAGAAATCGTAGAGAACCTGACAGAAGCTTACGATAAGTACTGCTGAGGATATAACTGAAAAATACTGAACAAAAAAAGCGTACCTGGTGGAATACTTTTCCACGAGGTACGCTTTTTTATTTATTTTCACATTCGCCGGACGGAAGTGTTCCGGATAAGGGGCGCTTACCCGGAGCATCAGTCCAGACTGGAAACGGGAGGTGTTTATCTCACGTCTGAATCTGAAGCTTCAGCTTATGACTGCTTACTTCGAATTCTTCCATGTCCTCTGTTTCCTGCAGGTCGAGCTCATTGACCAGTACGTTGTCACGGATGACCTGCTCGTTTTCCTGTATCGCCTTCCTCACATCCTCGTCTCCTGCAATAGCTATGTTTACACGAAGATCGATCGGCAGGTCTTTCTGCTTCCGTACATCCTGGATAACGCGGATCACTTCGCGGGAAAGACCTTCAAGGCGGAGTTCTTCCGTAATAGTCGTATCAAGCACTACGTGGAATTCCTGGTTCGATCCCATCGACAGTCCACTGTCGGCTACTCTTTCAGCGATCAGAAGGTCCATCGGCACTTCGATGTCCCCGTCCTCTGCAGGCACTACCGCTTTCTGATTCGTCACGATATCAGCTGCCTCTTCATCAGAGAGCGACTCCAGGTATTTCTTCACTGTATTGACGTTTTTCCCTAACTTAGGTCCGGCTTCACGGAAGTTAAGTTTAACTTCATACCGGATAAGGTCTTCGGAGGATTCTTTTACTACGACCTCTTTCACGTTGATTTCCTCTGCGATAATAGGGCGATACTCTTTAAGAGCGGCGCCGCGATCCTGATTGACCGGGATGACCGTCAGTTCGGCCAGCGGCTGTTTCGTCTTGATCGCTTCCGTATTACGTACGCCGCGGGCAAGTTCCACTACCTGAAGGACAGCATCCATGTCTCTCTCCAGCTTCTCATCGACGCGATGTTCTTCACGCTCAGGGAAAGCAGCGAGATGGACACTTTCGCCCGTCAGGTTCATATGAATGTCGTCCGCTACGAACGGAGTGTATGGAGCAAGCAGACGACTCAAGCCTACGAGCACTTCGCGAAGCGTGGAGTAGGCAGCTTTTTTCGACTCACTCATTCCGCTTTCCCAGAATCTGTTACGGGAACGACGGATATACCAGTTACTTACTTCATCGACTAATTTCTCGATTTCCTTCGCAGCTTTTGTAAAGTCATACTCGTCAAGTCCGGTTCTCACGCGGGCCGCCACAGTGTTCGCTCGGGAAATGATCCAGCGGTCCAGGAGCGTCTTCTCTCCTGTATCCTCCGGGTCATACTCGTAGTTATCGATATCCGCGTACAGTGTAAAGAAACCGTGCGTATTTACTAACGTATCGACAACTTTCGATTTCGCTTCGGAGACGACGCGCTCGGAGAAACGTTTATTGTTCCACGGAGCACTGTCGGCAAGCAGAGCCCAGCGGAAAGCATCCGCTCCGAATTTATTTACGAGGTCCATCGGATGGAGCGCATTCCCTTTACTCTTGGACATCTTCCTGCCATGTTCATCAAGAATGTGACCGGTGGAAAGAACCCGCTTGTACGGAGCTTTCCCTGTAAACATCGTGGATACGGCCATCAGACTGTAGAACCAGCCGCGGGTCTGATCCACCCCTTCACAAATAACGTCCGCCGGGAACTGCTTATTGAACGTCTCTTCATTCTCGAACGGGTAGTGGTACTGGGAAAACGGCATCGATCCGCTGTCAAACCACACGTCGATCACTTCCGGGACGCGGTCCATCGTGCCGCCGCATTCCTCACAGGAGAGCTGAATACGATCGACATAAGGTTTATGCAGCTCGACATCCGTCACTTCTCCTTTCGCTTTGGAAAGAAGATCCGATTTACTCTCCGGAGCGTGCTGATGACCGCATTCATTACAGATCCAAACGTTCAGAGGCGTACCCCAGAAACGGTTACGACCAATGTTCCAGTCCACCATATTTTCAAGGAAGTTTCCGAAACGACCATCTTTGATATGATCCGGGTGCCACTCCACTGTCTGGTTATTTTCGATGAACTTATCTTTCATCTCCGTCGTTTTGATGAACCAGCTTTCGATCGCATAATAAAGGAGCGGCGTGTCACAGCGCCAGCAGTGCGGGTAGCTGTGCTCATATTTTTCTTTATCATACAGAAGCCCTTCTTCCGACAGATATTTCACAATGTCCACGTCACAGTCTTTGACGAATCGTCCCTCGAACGGAGGGATGTCGGAAGTATAGCGTCCCGCTCCGTCCACGACGTTAAAGAAAGAGAGATTATTTTCAAGGACGAGGTTGTAGTCATCCTCCCCGTAGGCAGGGGCAATGTGTACGACCCCTGTACCGCTTTCTGCGTTTACAAATCCAGCGGAAACGACGGTGTGACCCCGCTCCGGTTTTACAAACGGGAACGGCGCGATGTAATCGATTCCTACGAGTTCGCTCCCTTTATGTTCGGAAATGATTTCATATCCTTCTCCCATCACTGCGTCCGCAAGATCGCGGGCTACGATAAACACTTCATCGTGCTGTTTCGCTTTGACGTAGTCGAGTTCCGGGTGAACGGCAAGCGCCACGTTCGCCGGCAGTGTCCATGGCGTCGTCGTCCAGCCGAGGAAGTATTCATTCTCCGCATCCTTCACTTTGAATTTCGCCGTGGCCGACAGATCTTTTACATCTTCATAGCCCTGGGCGACTTCATGGGAACTGAGAGTCGTCTGGCAGCTCGGGCAATACGGTGTAACCCGGTGACCTTTGGAGAGGAGACCTCGTTTGTGCAGGTCGGCCAGGATATACCACTCACTCTCGATATAATTATCTTCAAGTGTGACGTACGGATCGTCCATATCGAGCCAGTACCCGATCGCTTCCGTAAACTCCCGCCACTGTTTTTCATATTCGAACACGCTCTTCTTACACTGTTCGATGAACTTCTCCACTCCGTATTCTTCGATTTCCTGCTTACCGGAAATACCGAGCTGTTTTTCCACTTCGATTTCCACCGGGAGACCGTGTGTATCCCAGCCGCCTTTACGGATAACCTGGTAGCCGTTCATCGTCTTATAACGACCGACGAAGTCCTTGATTACCCGGCCAAGCACGTGCCCGGCATGGGGAAGACCGTTTGCTGTCGGCGGACCTTCATAGAAGACGAACGTTTCGTTTCCTTCCCGCTCTTCCATGGAACGGTTGAACACATTTTCCTCCTGCCAGTAATCCTTGACGCGATTTTCGCGTTCGATTGCCACTTCTTTCGTATTGACTTTACGCATTTCCTCTTCACCTCACGTAATTTATTTGAGTAAGGTACCCTACTCTCCAGTCTCTCTTTCTGTCAAAAACTACCCCGGACGAACCGGGTCCTCCAAAAACAAAAGTATAAAAAAACCGCCCCTTCTATAAAAGGGACGGAGTTATTTCCGCGGTACCACCCGAATTCCGCACGTATGCGGCACTTTGAACCATCGTGGGTAACGGTCACGTAACCGGCGGCATCTACTTATTTCAACGACGCTTCTCCAGGATGATCTTCCCTTCTTCTCCATCTGTCACCTTCCAGCAGCCGGTGATTCTCTTGGGATGGGCAAAAGAACGTACTCTTCCTATCGCAGAATTTGCGTGTATTCTATACTTTTTCATAATAACATGAAATACAGTTTTATACATAGTATTTCACTTTTTTTATTAAGAAAACCAGGCATAGAACGGTAAAAATGAGGGTACACTTTTAAAAATGAATGATTCGTGCACATTTATTATACTCTTTAGTCATTCAATAAAGGAGAATTCACTTATGGCCCAATTATCCAACCAGCTGCTGGAACAGATAGTCGAAGACAGTCTCCCCTACGCCTCAGACGGGGAAGTAAGACCGGTTATCCCTATGTATGATGATACGAAAAAAGATGTACTGGGCGTTACGGTCTGGACCGGTGAGGAGTATTTTCATGCCGGAAGGACGGACTTGTACGTGCCCATGCAGAGCACAGCTAAAATTGTTACGCTCATGCTCGCGCTGAATGACTTCGGGAAAAAGCGAGTGTTCGATATGGTCGGTATGGAGCCGATGGGAGATTTCTTCAACTCAATCGGCCAGCTGGAGAGGCATCAGACGGAAAAGCCGTTCAATCCGATGATCAACGCCGGCGCTATCGCCACTGCCGCTCTTATTAAAGGCGGCTCCGTCGAAGAGCGATTCGAAAGATTTATGGAATTCATCAGACAGATCACCGGAAACCCCGACTTAGTGATGAGCGAAGAAATATACGAAGCAGAGAAATCAAACGGAGCCCGCAACCGTGCCCTCGCTTATTTCATGCAAAGTACGGGAGCAATGATTATGCCTCCGGAAGAAGCGCTCGATCTCTATTTCCGTACCAACGCTGTCATGATGTGTACCGAGGATTTCGCCCGGGTCGGTCATTTTATGGCCAACGAAGGCCGGGATCCGGAAACGAATATTCGTCTCATATCACCGGAACACTTAAGAACGGTCAAATCTATTATGCTTACCTCCGGGATGTATAACTCGTCCGGTCAGTTCGCCGTGGAAGCGGGCTTCCCTCTAAAAAGCGGGGTCTCCGGAGCTATTATCGGTGCCGTACCCGGACGTATGGGAATAGGGATCATCGGTCCGGCGATTGATGCCAAAGGAAACAGCACGGCCGGAGGTGCCCTCGTCAAATCGCTTTCCAACGAGCTGGATCTGAACATGTTCGGGGTGATCGAACATGAGCTTTGATTATGATCTCGATTTCGACACCACCGACTTCCGCAAGAATCCCGAGAAATACCGGGTGGGACGAGGCGAGCAGGGTGTCCTGCTCGTGGAACCCTATAAAAGTGAGATTCTCGCACACTGGCGCTTCAAGACTCCCGAGATTGCCCGGGAATCCTCGGAAGCTATATACAATATGTACCTTGATTACAAGAAGAACAACGAGTTTGTCGGTATGGACATGGCCCGGAAATTTCTGCAGATGGGCTACACCCGTTCCAGAAGGTATGCTAATTACAAAGGCGGGAAAAAGTACGACGAAGACGGAAACGTCAAAGAACGCGATATAGATGAAGAGAAAGCCGAGTCCGCCCGGATTTTCGAACAGAAATGGATCAAAGTCCGGGAAGACGAAGAATATCTGGCTATGAAAAAGCAGCACCAGAAAAAATATGGATAAAAAAGAAGCCGCGGCAGAGCTTAACGGATAGAAAGAAGGAGACGACTGACCTCCTCCTTCTCTCTATCCCAGTTCTGCATATGACGGCTTCATAAAATCCAACGTTATTTCAGTGCTTTACATCTGTGCTCATTGTCCGGAAAAGTACCTTAAAAACAGGAGCGAAACGTTTTACCAGTTCCAGTCCCGGCAATCAAATATTAAAGTTACGAGCCGATTTCTATCAGAACGGCTGTCTTGTCATCTTTCATTTTCAGACGCGGGTATGTTATACACTCGGGATCATCGTTCTCCCTTTCCTCCACTGCACTCACTAACCTGTCCACTCCATACTGAAAAGCAATGTTGGCCGACTGCTCCCAGCCATCGGCTTCCTCAAGCCCCGTGGGCATCATCAATCCGTCACTTAACAAAAGAATCGCGGTGACCTTTTTCAAGGATAACCTGCCACTTTCCAGGTGCTTCATCGCTTCTTTACTTCCGTCAATCACACTGTATCCCGCATCCGTGTTTAACAGGGCACGGTTTTCAATTAAAGTTGAACGGACTTCCTTCCGGGCTTCACTGATAGGTGTTTTCTTCGTCTGTCCGCTTCGCAGTTTCACAATTTCATTGATTGCCTTCCGGTCAAAATGACTGAGCAGGTCATATGTGACTGTTCGTATATCTCCGTTTGCATACTGTAAAAAAATCATACAGTCGGCCGCATGGGCGTATTCCAGAGACAATCGTTCCCTGTCTATTGAGATGGCCGCAAGGGCACAGGTGCTCCGCTTTCCCTTCGGCACATCATTAATTTCTGCTGGATCATCTGAACCTAACCAGTTCAACGTTTCTTCTGCAACCTGCAGATTAGCAGCTTCGACGAGTTCGTCAAACAGCTCCTCTTCTGCAGCTGAAGCCAGCGTATCCCGGACGGCATGGGAGGCAATGTTACCGGGGACACCTTCAAGTCCTGTCGCCCCATCAATTGCAGCGAATACCCCCGCCTTTTCATTCACGACATAAGCATCCTCATTTATGTTTCCATTCCCTTTTTTGTTTACAGTGCTGATTCTCATGTTAATTCTCCCTGCGGCTCTGTTTTTTGACAGCTTTCCCTGATAATCAGTTCCGTCCCCAACGTTACTTTTTTGGCAACCGGGCGCTGTTGAAAAATCCGTTCCTTCAGCAAACTCACTGCGGTCTCCCCCATCATTTCCGTATAGACTTTGACAGTGCTTAAAGACGGCGATATATACTTTGCCACACTGGAATCATTGAATCCGATTAAACTGACCCGCTCCGGTACCGAAATGGAATGATCACGTAATGCGCGTAATGCTCCGATAGCAATGGAGTCATTTGCACAAAAAAATGCAGTCGGCAGATCATCCTGCAGCGTGCTTACGGCCTGATTCATCATCTCGTACCCGGCATCCACCGCGAAAGCACCTTTAAAGCAGTAATTTTTATTAAATAGCCCCTGTGTTTTCATGTAGTCACGAAAATTCTCATATCTTGGGTCCATCAGCACTTCGGAGGCCCCGGGGGGCTTTTCTTCACCAGCCAGAATCCCTATTTTTGAATGCCCCTCTTCTATAAAGTGAGACAAAACACTCTGGGTGGACTGCTGAAAGTCAGCAATAACAGAATCACATGAATTCAGTGCACGGATATTATCGACAAAACAAATGTTGGGGCACCATTCTTCCAGTTGTTTCATTTGCTCGTGTGAAAACTTACCAATAGCAATAATCCCATTCACTTTAACGTTGAGGTTATTGTCCGTATTTTGAAACAGCCTGATATAATCATACCCCTCACCTTCCAACTTCTTTTCCACACCCAGCCTGATTGAGTAGTAATAAAGGTCATTCAGCTCTTCTGTTTCGGTGTACCACTGAACGATGGCTATTCGCATGTGCTGCTTTGTTTTTTTGTGAATATGTTTTTTATAATCAAGCAGTTCAGCAGCATCGAAAATACGCTGTTTTGTTTCAGGACTTACCGATAGTGTCGGGTCATTATTCAGCACACGTGAGACGGTGGCAATCGAGACATTCACATTAGTTGCTATATCTTTTATCGTTGCCATTTCTTCCACTCCAATCGCTTAGTTATGCATACTGCCTGCATCATTCGTCTCTGAAGCGGAGGTACGTGCCCGCAAATCAGCTTCAATTTCTTCCAGGCTGCGACCGCGGGTTTCCGGAAGGTATTTCACAACAAAGAACAGTGCGCCGATGCCGATCGCTGCGAAAATCAGGAATACCTGCTCAATCGCCATAATCTCAGTCAGCAGCGGGAAGAATTGTGCAACTAGCAGACTTCCGATTGATAACGCCAAAGCGGCAATACCTGTAGCGGCGCCACGTGCACGCATCGGGAACAGTTCCGGAAGCATAACCCATAGTACAGGTCCCCACGTAAAAGCAAAGAACACAATAAACAATGTCAGACAAGCGACAATGATCCAGGCAGTAACATCTGAGCCTAGTCCAATTGTCCAAATAAGACCGGCCATTATAATTAATGAGCTGACCATCCCGATATTACCGGTGATCAACAGCTTTTTCCGGTCGATTTTATCGATGATCATGATGGCAAATATGGTAACAACCACGTTCACCGTCCCGATACCGACTGTTCCCAGGATGGATGTTACATCCCCAAGCCCCGCTTCATTGAAAATGGTCGGTGCATAGTAAATGATAGCATTAATACCGATGATCTGCTGCAACAATGCGAATGTACATCCAATGAGCAGTGTCGGACGCAGCCATGATGACTTCAACACATTCCATGTGCTGTCAGAAATACGGTTGATTTCAATCATTTCATCGATTTCTTTCTCTATCTCATCCGGTTTCCGCGTCAGTTTCATAACACTGCGTGCCGCTTCCTTACCACGGTTTTCAAGCAGCCATCTTGGACTCTCCGGCATAAAGATAACGCCGACCATCAATACAAAGGACGGTACGACAGCAAGCCCGACCATCCAGCGCCATCCTTCGATATCTGCAAAAGCATAGTTTACCAGATAGGAAGAAAGAATACCTATCGTAATCATCAGCTGGTTCAAAGAACTGAGCGACCCGCGTGATTCTGTCGGGGCCATCTCGGACAAATAGACGGGAACAATTGCGGTAGAACCGCCAACGGCAAGTCCGATAATCAATCGGCCGACAACGAGTGTCACCATATTCGGAGCAAACGCCAGCGTAAGGGCACCGATTATAAAGATAATGGAGATCATGAACACCAGCCTGCGCCGCCCGAATTTATCCGATAAAGGTCCGCTGGATCCGGAGCCGAATATCGCACCTATCAACATGGAACTGACCACAAGTCCTTCCGTAAAACTCGTCAGCGGGATATCGTCTTTTATGTATAAAAGAGCGCCGGAGATAACACCCATATCATAACCGTACAGAAGTCCTCCTAAAGCACCGAGGAAAAATATCATTTTTTTACCTATTTTTTTACTGACCATTTTCGAAACCTCCTAAGTTTTTTTAATTTAAGTTTAGTATACGCTTTCATAAAATTTATGTAAATAGCTATTTTAAAGCCATTGAAAAACAAACCTTCTCAATTACATAATAATCGCTAAGTAAATTTTTATTATTTTTTTACTAAAATAAATTGATTTTTTTATTGTGTAAGTCAAAACACTATAGTAAATTGAAATTAGGAATTGTAAGCGTTTAATAAACAGGAGGGGTCCCATGACTAATCTCATCCAGAAATTTCAGGAGATATTTAACAGCGATGAAACACCCCGTACATTCTTTGCACCGGGGCGAATTAATTTAATCGGTGAGCATACCGACTATAATGGAGGTCACGTTTTCCCTGCATCGGTTTCTTTCGGAACATATGCGCTGGGAACAAAACGAAATGATACTGTACTTCGTTTCTATTCAATGAATTTTCCGGAAACAGATATTATCGAATGTGATCTGGCGGATCTGAGTTATAATTCGGCGCACGACTGGGCGAATTATCCGAAAGGGATGATCAAATACATAACCGCACAGGGGCATAATATCGATCACGGTGCTGACATTTTGTATTACGGGGACATTCCAAACGGTGCAGGCCTGTCGTCTTCCGCGTCGATAGAGATGGTGACCGGTGTACTGCTGGAATATTTATATGAGTTAGCCATTGACCGTATCGACATGATCCGGCTCGGTCAGCAGGTTGAAAATGAATACATTGGTGTAAACAGCGGCATCATGGATCAGTTTGCAGTTGGTATGGGCAAAAAAAATCAGGCTATTCTATTAGACTGTCAAACGCTCGATTACCACTATGCACCGATTGAACTGCACCACCATTCGATTATCATTATGAATACCAACAAGCAGCGTATGCTGGCGGACTCGAAATATAATGAACGCCGTCAGCAGTGTGATCAGGCACTGGCCGATTTAAAAAGCGAACTGTCCATCGAAAGTCTTGGTGATTTATCGAATGAAGAATTTACTCAGCACAAACACCTCATCAATAATGAGGACGACCGGAAACGGGCAAAACACGCCGTTTCAGAAAACGTACGTACCCTTGAGGCATTAAAAAAACTTCAGGACGGCGATCTTAACGGATTTGGCCGATTGATGAACGCTTCCCACGAATCGCTGAAAAATGATTATGAAGTTACCGGAATTGAATTGGACACCATCGTGGAAGCGGCCTGGGACCAGGATGGCGTGACCGGCGCACGCATGACCGGTGCAGGATTTGGCGGATGTGCAATCGCCATCGTGGAACAAAGCAGCATCGATTCTTTCAAAACAAATGTAAATGAAATCTATTCGAAAACAATTGGTTATGAACCGACCTTTTACACCGCAGCAATTGGCGACGGTGCTAAAGAGATAACGAAAGGGGTGCGCTGAAATGAGTATACTTGTATTAGGCGGAGCCGGATATATCGGCTCCCATGCAGTTTACCAGCTTGTGGACAAAGGTGAAGATGTGGTGGTAGTCGATAATCTGACCACAGGACATGAAGAAGCGATCCATCCTAAGGTAACTTTTTATGAAGGGGACATCCGTGAAATCGACTTCCTTCGCGACGTATTCGAAAAGGAAACGATCGATGGTGTCATGCATTTTGCAGCTAATTCCCTTGTAGGCGAGTCCATGGAAAAACCGCTTCAATATTTCGATAACAACGTATACGGCACACAGGTTTTATTGACAGCGATGGTTGAAAATCATGTAAGAAATATCGTGTTCTCATCATCTGCAGCAACGTATGGCGAACCGGAGTCCATTCCGATTACCGAAACCATGCAGACAAACCCGGCAAGCACATATGGCGAAACAAAACTGACCATGGAAAAACTCATGAAGTGGACCGAACAGGCTCATGGTATAAAATATGTATCCCTCCGATATTTTAATGTGGCAGGGGCAAGAGAATCAGGTGAAATCGGTGAGGATCATCGTCCTGAAACACATCTTGTGCCAATTATTTTGCAGGCCGCTCTCGGCCAACGCCAGAACATTATTATTTTCGGGGATGACTACAATACAGAAGACGGTACTTGCATCAGGGACTATGTCCATGTCGAGGATTTGATCCAGGCACATATCCTTGCGATGAGCCATTTAAGAAATGACGGCGCCAGCGACATTTTTAACCTTGGCAGCAGTCGCGGGTTCTCGGTAAAAGAAATGGTCGATGCAGCACGGAAGGTAACAGGAAGAGAAATCGAAGCTGAAATTGGGGAACGGCGAGCCGGCGACCCAAGCGTATTAATCGCAAGCTCGGAGAAAGCCAGAAATATGCTCCATTGGAATCCTGAACGGACAGCAATCACAAAAATCATGGAGGACGCCTGGCAGTGGCACGTAAATAATCCAGGCGGCTATCAAACCTGAGAGGAGCAGATAAACATGGTTTACCAGCATCTTGAGAAACTGATTCATAAAGCGACGGAAGTCGGGTTAATTGAACAAGCAGACCGGATCTATGCACGTAACCAAATCATGTATTTGCTTAATCTGAAAGGAGAGACAGCTGCAGCCCCCTCCCTGCACAATGACGACAATATCCCGGATATACTTGATCAACTGGTAGCTTACGCCGTCCGGAACCACGTCATCGATGACGTTTTTGACGAGAAAGAAATCCTGGCAGCAAATATCATGAATTGTCTCGTTGCCCGCCCATCAACCATTAATGCTGTTTTTCAGGAAAAATACGCACAAAACCCGACGAGGGCCACGGATTACTTTTATGAGCTCAGCAAAAACAGCAATTATATTCAGATGAAGCGTATCAACAAAAACATCCATTTCACGGCCACCACGGAGTATGGAGAGCTCGATATTACCATCAATTTGTCGAAGCCTGAAAAAGATCCGGAGCAGATCAGACGGGAACGCGAAAACAAACAGCAAGTTGACTATCCGAAATGCGTTCTTTGTGTTGAAAATGAAGGATACGTCGGTCGAACCGGTTATCCGGCCCGCGCCAATCATCGGGTTATCGAGGTTCCACTGCTCGGGGAAAACTGGTATCTCCAATACTCGCCATACGTTTATTACAACGAACATAGTATAGTGCTCGCCGAAGAACACCGGGACATGAAAATTAATAAGAAGACATTCGCACAACTGCTCGCATTCATCGAAAAATTCCCGCATTATTTTATCGGATCGAATGCCGATCTTCCGATTGTCGGCGGGTCTATTTTAACGCATGATCATTTTCAGGGTGGCAGATACAGGTTCGCTATGACCGACGCAAAAGAAGCATTTTCTTTTTCGCTTACCGATTTTGCCGAAGTTTCTGCCCACGTGCTGCATTGGCCTTTATCAGTCATACGGTTAAAAAGTATGGAAAAAGAACAGTTGCTTGGTGCGGCCGACCATATTCTACAAACGTGGAAAGATTACTCGGATGAGTCGGCAGCGATTAAAGCTTTTTCCGGCAACACTCCACACAACACTATCACACCGATAGCACGAATGCGGAACGGCGTTTATGAGCTTGATCTGGTTTTGCGCAACAATCGAACATCTGAAGAGCATCCATCGGGTATCTTCCATCCTCATGCTGACGTCCACCATATTAAAAAAGAGAACATTGGGCTGATTGAGGTAATGGGTCTCGCCGTCCTCCCGGCAAGGTTGAAAGAGGAATTCACTGAAATCAAATCATTCCTCCTGGGAGAACCAGGCAATGTGGCAGACTATCACGAAGCGTGGGCGCAAACCATTAAACAAAAATACGGTACACTTAATGACACTACTAAAGCGGAAAACGTCTTGCAGAAAGAACTTGGGATTAAATTTTCAAAAGTATTGGAAGATGCCGGTGTGTTCAAGGATGAATCAACATTCAAGCGTTTTATTAACACACTGTAAAACAGACGGGCAGGTGAAGAAAACTGTATATCGCAAAGGATGATATATACGGCGATTGGAAGGAGTATACCCTCGAAAATGATCATGGTATGTCGGTTTCTATACTGAACTATGGCGGAATTATTACAAAACTCATGGTTCCGGACCGGCACGGAAGAACCGAAAATGTTGTCCTCGGGTATAAAAATTATGCAGACTATGCTGATAATGCTAATTATTTAGGAGCCCAGATCGGACGTGTGGCCGGGAGAATCAAAAACAGCAGCTTCCAGCTCAACGATAATTCCTATGTATTGACGAATAATGAAGGTAACCATCATCTGCATGGTGGCTCTAACGGCTTTCATCAGATGGTTTGGGATGCAGAAACGTTTCAGTCGAAAAATGAAGCCAAGCTTATTTTAAATCGAACAAGCACACATATGGAAGAAGGCTACCCGGGTAATCTGGATGTATCGATTACGTATACTCTGAACAATGCTAATGAACTGACGCTCAGCTACGGGGCGAGTTCTGACCAGGACACTCCGGTCGCTATGACAAACCATACGTATTTCAATTTAAGCGGAAACAGAAGAGAAACGGTGCACAATCACCATGTCGAATTTGAAAGCGATCATTTCGCCGAACTCGACGAGGAACTTATACCGACCGGCAGATTAATGGAGACGACTGGAACACCTTTTGATTTCAGAAACGGCCGATCGATTGGAGAGGGGCTAAAACCGGACACAGCCCAGCAAAAAACTGTCGGTAACGGTTACGATCATTATTTTGTTCTTGGGAAAGAGAAAACGATAAAAGTATCGGAACAGAGCTCCGGACGAAATATGGAGATCCGCACAAATCAACCCGGCATGGTGCTGTACACTGCCAATGGCCTTGATGCCGGGCTTGCATTAAACAACGGACCCTCCCAAAAATACGCAGGCGTTTGTTTTGAAGCCCAGGCACACCCGGCAGCCTTGCACCACGAAGAGTTTCCCAGTGTGATCGCAGCTTCGGGGGAGAGGTATCACAGCTATATTACGTATTCGTTTAAATAAAGTCTGTCGGGAGGAGCTGCCGTGGAGCAGAAGAAGGTGTCCGACCTCCCCGCATCGTAAGTATGACATCGTATGCGGCGGTTCAATAAGTTGAGTCCGCCCCCCCAAAAAAAGGATACTGGCCATACGCCAGTATCCTTTTCCTATATTTTCCCATCCTCAAGCCTTTAAGGAATAATTTATTTCCCCGGAAATTTTTACGAAGAGACATTCAGGAAAGATGAGTGACCTGATTGTAATCGTGGACTTTCCAGACCCCTTCCATAAATTCGATATTCGTGAGGCATCCGTTCAGAAGCTTAAAGCGATCGGCTCCGATTTTCCCACCGGAGATTTCCGTCAGTATAGCGTTAATAACCGCGCCGTGGGCAACAAGCAGCACGCGGCGATCCGGAAATTCTTCAGTCAGACGACGGACACCCGTCATCACCCGATTTATGAAAACTTCCTTGTCTTCCTGTCCGGGGTACTGTTTGTCCGGATATGCGGCCAGCCTTTCCTCTTCACGCATTCCTTCAGCTTCCCCGAAGTGGCGCTCCCGTAATTCTTCCATGACTGTAAGGGGAAGGTTATGCCCCTCCCCGATGATTTCAGCGGTGTGCTTCGCTCTTTCCAGCGGGCTTGTCACCAATACGTCCCAGTCATCGTCTCTCAGGTAGTCCCGGCACAGTTTCGCCTGCTCTACCCCCGTATCGTTCAGCGGGATATCCGTACCTCCCTGAAGTTTCTTTTCCCTGTTCCACATTGTTTCTCCGTGTCGTACGAGACAGATCGATGTCATTCGTCCATATCCTCCCCGGGCTTATGGTGTTTATAAACGACCGTACTGTAAACTTGAGGGGGAGCTTTCGGATTCAGCAGCTGTTTCACACTGTTCACAGCTGTCATGGCTTCGGACATCCCCGAAGCGAGAAGCATCGTTTTCCCAGGGTAATAGGCAGCATCTCCGCACGCAAATACCCGGGCTCCGCTCGTTTTCATTTCTGTATCCACAGTCACTCTTCCTTTTTCCACTTCGAGTCCCCAGTCTTTGTATACACTTTTACCTATGCTTACCCCTTCATATACAAGAAGGTGGTCCGCTTCGATACTTTCCCCATTGGAAAGATGAATACGCATGAGAGCTCCCGATTCTCCTTCGAGATCGTCGATTTCCGTATTACGGAATACATTCACGGAAGATGCAGCGAGCTGTTCTTCATCGTGCTCATAAACCGCCCGGAATGTTTCATCCCGGTTGATCAAGCTGACAGCGGCCGCTCCCTCTTTTTCCATTGTCAGGGCCCAGTCGATTCCGATACGGAAGTTGGAATATACGGCAATCCGCTTGTTTTTGAAGCGTTTCCGATTTTCAAGCGTATAGTGGATGGAGTAAGGCTCGAATTCTTCCCTTTTCTGAAGAGGCAGCGGTACCGTGTCATACGCTCCGAGTCCGGAAGCGAGGATGACGCTGAGAGCTTCGTAATCGCCTTTATTCGTCTTTACGACGACACTGTCTTCTTTTTCTTCCAGATTTTCGACGATGACATCCGTCTCTATTTCCGGAGCCAGCAGTTCCGCCTGTTTCTGCGTTTCAAAAACAAAGTCCTCCCCCGTGATTCCGTTGAAGCCGGGAACGTCATACAGCTCTTTCTCCGGATAGAATACTTTCGCTTTTCCTCCCGTTTCCTCTTGGTACTCGAGCACCAGCGTGTCCATATTTCTCATACAGCTGTAGTAAGCGGCATAAAGTCCGCTTGTTCCTCCGCCGATTACAATCACATCTTTCATATCTCAACGCCTCCGATTCTTATTGATAATTATTTTCAATTTTAAACAAAATGTTACCGTTTTACAATGTTGACGGTGTCCACCCAACAACGTATATTGTAGATTGACCTCCTGGGAAGGAGAAAATCCCGTCCTTTCTTTTTTCTAATAAAAGCGGTCTCGAGAGGAGCTTTTTTCAATATGAAGAACAACAACAGACATCTCTTTGAGATAATGAAATCATCCATTCGTCTCGGGCTGACTTCGTTCGGCGGCCCTGTCGCTCATCTCGCGTACTTTAAAGAAGAGTACATCGACCGGAGAAAATGGCTTGACGACAAGATGTATGCCGACATCATCGCCCTCTGTCAGTTTCTCCCCGGCCCTGCTTCCAGTCAGGTAGGAATATCCATCGGCATGCTGCGAGGGGGGCTCGCCGGCGGTATTATCAGCTGGCTCGGGTTCACACTGCCATCCGTGATTATTCTGGTGCTATTTGCGCTTTTGTATCAGAATTTCCAACTGGCGGATGCTCCGTTCATCCATAGTTTAAAAGTGGTGGCTGTCGCCGTCGTGCTGCACGCTCTGATCGGGCTCGGAAAAAAACTGACGCCGGATTCGAAAAGGCAGACGATTGCAATAATAGCGGCCTGTTTTATGCTTCTTTTCCCGTTCGCGTGGATGCAGCTCGGGATCATAGGGGTGGCAGGGATAGCCGGAAGATTTCTGTTCAAAAAAATAGCAGATACAAACGCCGCCCCCTTCCCCGTCACTTTTTCGAAAAAAGCGGGTGCGGGCGCTCTTGCTCTGCTTGTCTCCCTCCTTCTGGTACTGCCCGTCCTTGCACGGCAGACAGAGCACATTCTTATACAACTATTCGATACCTTCTTCCGCGTCGGTTCTCTCGTATTCGGAGGCGGCCATGTCGTCCTCCCTATGCTTGAACGGGAAATCGTGCCGTCAGGGTTGCTGAATGTGGATCAGTTTCTCGCCGGTTACGGGGCAGCTCAGGCTGTTCCAGGCCCGCTGTTCACTTTCTCAAGTTATATCGGAACCATGATCGAAGGGGTGAGCGGGGCGGCAGTCGCGACAATCGCCATGTTTCTCCCCTCTTTCCTGTTTCTGATCGCCGCTTTGCCTTTTCTCAGCGAGCTGCGGAGCCGTCCGGGATTTCAGGGTGTGCTGATGGGAGTGAACGCAAGCGTCGTCGGTATTCTGCTGGCCGCCTTTTACGATCCCGTCGTGACAAGTGCCATTCATTCGAACACTTCTTTCGCTCTGGCGCTGGCACTCTTTTCCCTTCTTCACTTCTTCAAAGTACCAGCCTGGGGGGGAGTGCTGATTGGAGTTGTAACAGGCAGCTTTTTATTCGCATAATTCCGAATATGAAAAAAGACCGGCAGAGAAGCTGGTAACTCTCTGCCGATCAAACGATCAGTTATATCTGAATGTCGTTTCTGATTCTTTCAAGTGCCTGCCTGACGGAAGTATAACTTCTCAGGGAAAGCTCGCTGAAATTGGCGTAAGGTGTGCTCCCCATAGCGAATTTCGGGGTGACACCGCTCAGTATGAGAGTGGTCCCCATCAGATTGAGGAGCTGGTTCAGCTGATAGATTCCTATATGTATTTCTTCGTTGAAGAAGGAAACTCCGGATAAATCAAGAATCAGGTAGTCTTCCTTCTCTTCCTGAACGTGGTTACTGACAGCATCAAGCATCTGCTGGAGACGTTCGTCGTCCACATTTCCGATCAGCGGCAAAATAGACACTCCATCTTCCACCGGTACGATCGGTGTGGAAAGCCGCTTCACTTCCGTGGAATAATGTCCGACGAGACGCTCCGCTTCCACTCTTTTCGTCACATCCTGCTGTACTCCGACGAAGAAATCCTGGTTCAATTTTTCGATGAACACGGTGTATATCTGCAGTTCATTCCAGAATTCGGATCCGTCTTTGCGGTAGTTGCGAAGCTCCACTTTCATATTCTCTTTGCTTTTCAGTGCATCCCGGATTTTGTCCAGGTTTTCTGATTCTGTATCCTCTCCCTGAAGAAAGCGGCAGTTCCGTCCAAGCACGTCCTTCGCCTCATAACCCGTGAGTTCCTCAAAACCTTTATTTACGTAAACGACCGGTGTGTCCACCTGTTGCGGGTCAGCAATGACGACCCCGACACCCACACGGTCCACAGCAGCCCTGATGAAATCATTCTGCTGCATTACTTCCAGCTCATCGAGTGAATAATAATCCATAATGGTTCTCCTCCTGTCCTGTTCTTTCTATATATTTTATTCCGGAAGCTGATCGGTTGGCAACGGAAAAAAGTCCCGTACGAAAGTGTAATCCCCAGCCATGCGGCCGATAGCCTGAAGCTTATGAGGATCCACTTTATCCTTCTCCATATAAATATCATCTCGTAAATGATAGCCGATGACTTCTCCCAGAATCAGATTCGATGTACCTATTTCCATTACCTGCGTCAGCCTGCACTCGAAACTCACCGGAGAAGCCATGACGCGCGGCGTACGGACGTAAACACTTTCCGCTTCCGTAATACCCGCCACTTCGAATTCATCTTCTTCCGCGCTGTAATACCTGCTCGTTTCGTGCATGGCGTTCGCCAGCGATTCGGACACGATGTTCACTACAAACTCTTCCGTTTCTTTTATATTGAAGGCCGTATCTTTCTCCCTTTCCCGTTCGCCGACGGAGATGGCAAGCGTCAGCGGGTCCATCGAAGCTACCGTAAAAAAGCTGAAGGGGGCAAGGTTTTTTCTTCCGTTTCCATCCATGGAGGAAACCCAGGCGATCGGCCTCGGAACGATAGCCCCTTTCACAAGCTTCCCCATATCGTGATCATTGAATTCATTCTTATGTAAAATCATGAAAACACCTTCCTTCCGTCACCCGGACTCCATTCCGGTTCTGCTTATTCAAGTATATCAGATTTTCGGACCGCGTTATTTCGTCATATAATTTTTTCCATAAAAACACGCGGGCCGTCTCGCCCGCGTTGTCCACCTCGTACATTATTTTACATTCATATCGGCAGGACGCGGTCCGAGTCTCGTACCGCTGTCCAGACTGTCCAGTTTCTCCATCTCGTCCTGCGTCAGTTCGAAATCGAACACGTCAAAGTTCTCTTCGATACGGGAAGGGGTCACCGATTTCGGGATAACTACCCGGTTGTTCTGCAAATGCCAGCGCAGAATAACCTGAGCTCCTGTTTTATCATGATTTTTAGCTATCTCCTGCACATAATGATTCTCAAGCACTTCTCCGCCCTGCATAATAGGACTCCAGGCTTCCATTTGAATACCGTGTTCCTCACAGAAGTCTTTAATATCTTTTTGTGCAAGGTAAGGATGGCATTCCACCTGGTTCACCGCAGGTTTCACGTCACATTCATCAAGAAGACGCTGCATATGACTTATATCAAAGTTGCACACACCTATCGCCCGGGCCTTCCCTTCCTTCTGAAGCTTCTCCATCGCTTTATAGGTTTCCACGTAGTCGTCATACTCCGGAGTCGGCCAGTGAATGAGATAAAGATCCACGTAGTCGGTGCCCAGTTTAATAAGACTCTCTTCAAAAGCCTCAAGCGTTTTTTCGTATCCGTGATTACTGTTCCAGACTTTGGTCGTAATGAACAATTCTTCTCTCGGGATATCGCTTTTGGCAATCGCTTCTCCTACCTGACCTTCGTTCCCGTAAATGGCTGCCGTGTCAATGGAGCGGTAGCCGGTCTGAAGTGCTTTCGTTACTGCCGGTTCCGCATCTTTCGTTTCTACCTGCCAGAGTCCGAATCCAAGCTGCGGCATCGACACATCGTTATGTAGCTGTACGTAATTCATGTAAAATCTCCCCTCTCTCTTTGTTTCACTATACCCATTTTACTACACCTTTCAACCTACAACTTCCTGAAAAGAATATGCCAGTCCGGCCCCGTGCCCACATCGTAGGCTTTTGCGAAAGAACCCTGATTGATCGCTACAGCAAGACGGTCAAGGGAATTGATGTATACGAGAGGCTCTCCTTTATGCGTATCCGCAAATGAATGACCGAACGTCATCAGCTGGTGAAAATGCTGCCGTCGCCCGTGTTCGATCGTAACTTCCACGGAATCCCCGTGAGTAATACCCAGTTGATGAAACGCTTCGCGCGGCACATTCGTCCACAGATTCCCAAACTGGATATCAAGAATATCCACCGTACCTTCAATCTTTTCTCCGTCGACCTCCGGATAATGAAGAGGGAGAGAAATAAAGGAATCTGCAGGTAACAGCGGACCCACATCTTCGTAAGTAATCGTACCTGAGGAAAGCCGCGCACCTGTGTAGGCGTAAATGTCTCTTCCATGAAACGTGTAGCTCTCCCCGGAATTCGGCAGACGATTTGTCTGCTCATCAATCTCCCGCAGCTCCACGATCGTTTCCGCCTCATGAATATGGGTGAGTGTCCCATTGTCCGGAGTCACTATGTAATGGCCGCCTGCGGTTTTTGCTACGACGCTTTTACGCTTAGAACCGACGCCCGGATCAACGACGGATACGAACACGGTCCCCTTTTTCCAGTATCCTGCTGTCTGCCACAACCGGTACGATGCCTCCCATATGTGAAAAGCCGGAATCTCGTGCGTCAGCGTAAATAGCTGCAGCTGTTCATCAACGGAATGGGCCACTCCGTACATAGCACTGACAGCACCGTCACTTATGCCGAAATCAGACTGGAATACCAGTGCACTCTTCATCGCTATCCCTCCTCTTTGTAATGTTCCATTATCTTACCTTATCCTCGCTCTGAACCCAAGTAAAAATTAGGTGACGGGAGCTGTTTAGTGACCTTTACCTCCGGTTTTTCTTCCTGAAGGTCACGATTATCAAGGAATCGTGACCTCCGGAAGGGAAAATGCCGGCTCAAAGTCACGCAAAAGGATTCACACAACAAAAAAAGAAGCGTCAGGGACGCTTCGGATACACCGTTATCATTTTATAAAGCAAATAGCTGATCGGAGTGATGAATACAAGCACTGTTACGTAGTCCGGGAGCCCAATATAAGTCGATAACGTAGAAAAAACGAGCGGAAGTGTCAGGGCATACGCTGTCATCTTCCAAACCTGCTGATACCGCAGCTTTCTTTTCAATATTTTGGAAAGGAGAAGTCCTCCCCCGGCGATGATGGTTACACCGGCTACAATTAGAAAAATGATCAGCAGCGGGTAAAAAACGAGAGCCTGCGCCATATAGAGACCTCTCGCCACTTCCGTCAGTTCTCTTTCGAACGTCGTGATAGCACTGTAGATGTTAGGGAGAAAAAGTACGAGAAGCAGCACGAACAGATAGCCGATCGTGCTGGTGATCCCTTTTCTATTCAGTTGAAAGAGCGCCTCTTTTTTCGGAAGGCGCAAGCTGAGTTTCAGTGACTCCATCTGGTCCACGTCCATTTCTATTCTGTGAAAGCTACAAGTTCTTCATCTATCTGTTTACGGATCTTGTCCATCGCCTGTTCTGCCGAATGGCCGAAGACCCGTTTGTTGTTCACAAGAGCGTAAGGTTTAATGGCACAAAGGCCGCAATAGGACAGGCAGTCGCTGATCAGCACGTCCACTGCCGGATACTCCTCTTCCAGAATCCCTTCTGCGTCTATCGTGCTCAGTAAGTTGCTGTCGCATATTTCTACAAGTACTACCCCATGGGAGTCAGTCTCCTTTTCTTTGTTGTAATCCCAAAACTTCACGTGCGTCGATTTCGTCCTGCTTCATCTGTTCCACCAGCGCATCGAGACCGTCAAAATCAACTTCTCCCCGCATGTGCCTTAAGAAAGAAAGCGTGATGTCTCTATCGTAAATATCTTCCTGAAAGTCCAGAATATATGCTTCCACTTTATAGGTCGTACCTTTCACCGTCGGACGGTATCCGGCACTGATCAGTACATAATAACTCCTCGGTGTCTCTTCGTGTATGAGAAGAGAACCGATGTAAACGCCCGGTGCGGGGTTCACGTATTCGTCCGCCCCGCCGAGATTTATTGTAGGGAAACCGAGCTCACGACCAAGAGCCTGTCCTCTTGTGACCGTCGCCTTCATGGCATAGGGGCGACCTAACTTGGCTGTGGCGGCTTCCACTTTTCCTTCTTCAATCAGCGTCCTGATCTCCGGAGCCGATACATGTTGAATGGAAAAGACTTCAGCATCACGGACAGCTGAATTTTCTTCTTCTATTATAACATGCAAGGGCGCAAGTGTTTCCACACCCTGCCTGATATTTTCTTCATCCGACTTTTTATAATAAAAGTCTATGCCGAAAGACTCCAGCAGTTCTTTTTTATGATGAAAAGGGGTAAGCAGCCGTTCTTTTTTTACGGAAGTATCAAGTACCGCTATCTGATGCCCCCGCTTACGGGCCTGGCGCAATAAATTGTAATGACCGAGATGCATTCCGTCGAAATCGGCAATTACGAGCGTCAGCGGACCCTCCGTTTTCTGAACTTGTGACCAGTCGTTTATCTTCATGAAAACCGTCCCCTTCTTCAAGTGTTACACACAAATTAATTTAATCAGCCTTTCCCTGACTATGCAAGCCACATGCACATAGAAAAGCGGAAACTTCCGGGTAGAAGCGCTGGCATAAGCAGGAGGCTTACTTTTCGGTCGTCTTTACCCGAAAATAAGGATACTGCTTAGGACACGGACTTCTGGGTGGTGCAGCTGGACAAAAGAAAAGCGGAACCGCCCGTTCATTCAGGGTTGTTTAACATTTACGGTAACTTGGGTATACACAGGTTGTGAGCAACAAACCAGAAAACAAGGAGTGTTTACAGATATGAGTAAGAAAGTACTAATGATTGTAACGAACCATGATAAAATCAATGAAGACACACCGACAGGAATCTGGCTTTCAGAATTCGCCGAAGCCTATAATGAATTCAAACAGCACGGCTTCGATGTAACGGTAGCCAGCCCAAGCGGCGGTCAGTCTCCGGTAGACCCGAACAGTGTAAGCGATGACGAGCCTCAGGAAAATCTGGATGCTAAACCGATGCTCGAAAACACAACGCCTATCAGCAGTCTGAACGCAGAAGACTTCGATGCGGTTTTCCTACCAGGCGGTCACGGCACTATGTTCGACTTCCCGGATAACGAAAAACTTCAGAGTATGCTGAGAGAAACGTACGAATCCAAGAAACCGCTGGCTGCCGTATGCCACGGGCCTGCTGCTCTCGTGAACGTAAAACTTTCGGACGGACAGTATATCGTACAGGGCAAAAGCGTCAATGCGTTCACGGACGCGGAAGAAGCGGACACTACGCTTGATCAGCACATGCCTTTCCTTCTTGAAAGCAAACTGCGGGAACGTGGTGCACATTTCCTTTCCGCACCGAACTGGTCCGAGCATGTAGAAACAGACGGAAATCTGATCACCGGTCAGAACCCTCAGTCTACAGTAGCAGTAGCGAAAGAGTTCGTACGCACGCTGCAAAAATAAAACGCGTCTCCTCGAACAAAAGCGCGATTTCCTCAATTGGGGAAATCGCGCTTTTTCTATTCCATAATCTGTTCAACTGTGTAATCCGACGGATCCAGCTCCGTTTCCTCACCGATGACAAGACGGGCAAGCTCCGCCCCGATGTACGGGCCTGCCGTGAGACCCGAGGCACCGAGACCGTTAGCGATATACAGACCTTCCACACCCGGCGCTTTCCCGTATACGGGCATCGATCCGGGAGTGTAGGGCCGAAAGCCGATTTTTGCAGCATGGAATTCCATATTCTCAAGGCCCGGCGCCACCTCGATCATTTTACTGATGATTTCCTGAAGCAAAGAAGCACGGACACCGTGATCGAACCCTTCGTCCGAGGACTGGGTGGCTCCGCTGACGATTCTCCCGTCTTCAAAGGTGAGCATATATTTATTGCCCGGCGGAAGCAATACAGGCCAGTTTCCCGTATCCGCTCCCGGCATATCAAGATGAGCGATCAGAGCTTTCTGGGGCCCGGCTTCCACATGAAGTCCGAGCGGGGAAAGCAGTTCCTTCGCCCACGCGCCGTTAGCCGCAATCACCTGGTCCGCTTCGTAATGAGTGCCGTCCACCATAGCACCACAGACCCGGTTTTCTTTATGCAGAAGTTCTGCCGATCCCTCTACAAACGTAACGCCGAGTTTCTTCCCGGCACGAATTAACGCATCCCGGACTTCCCGTCCGTTCACCCGGGCCGCCCCGCTCACATGGACACCGGCGTAAGCTTCGTCCAGAGGCGGGAAATATTCTTTCGGTTTACCGTGGTCAAGATATGTGACTTCCCCCATTTCCGGGGTATATTCCTTTTTGGCTAAGGCCCGTTCGTACATATCCCGGGCCTTCTCTTCTTTCTGGTGCATTTTTATGGCACCGACCTGCTTGTAGCCTGTATTCGTCTCTCCCATATCCTCAAGTTCACGGACTAGTTCCGGATAGTAACGTGCTCCTCCCGAGGCTAAACGATACCAGCGTTTATTCCTTCTTAAGGAAAGCCAGGGACAGATGATCCCGGCCGCCACCGCAGTAGCCTGCCCGTCATCGTTACGATCGATCACCGTCACCTCTTTTCCGGCTTTCCGTAAGTGATAGGCAGCGGAAGCACCAAGGATGCCTGCACCGATCACAATATAGCGCTCTGTCATAACGTCACACCTTCTTTTTAAATTTACACATAACGACATTGTACAGAAAGAAGGAGGCAACCTCAATCAGAGGGATGTCGGAGCCGGGCACGTTTTTGTACGAAGTAATGATAGAAAGCTATCTCGGAAATAAAAACTGCGATGAAAAGCGCACCGACTAAGGGAAGCGGGCTGTCAATGATAATAAACAGAACCAGAAAGAAAACAAATGCCGTTATACCTGTCACCACGGGCACTTTCATAATGTTAACCTCCCTTTAACGAGCATGTATTACTAATAAAATACCACGACAGGGAGGAAGTTAACCCTCTCCGTCGTGGATGACTTGTGTACCGGCTATCAAATCGTGTATCGCTCGTTTATCCTCGCGCAAACCTACCATAAAGGCACTGACGATCACACCGATACCAATGGTGAGAACGTAGACGATTCCCCCCACTACGATACGCAGCAGCATGTTTCCGATGGTTACGTCCTCCCCGCTCACTTTTACGATACGGACACCCATCAGCTTCTTCCCTATGACATACCCCCGCCAGAAAACCGGAAGCAGCAAAGAGTAAAGAAATGATAGCGCATCGAGCGCAGATGCTTCACCCGCTCTGGTGATGTCCCCGTAAACGATGAACGCAAGGAGCGCCAGAATTACTCCGATGATGAGCGAGTCAAGAATATTCGCTCCCAAACGGACCCAGAAGCCTGCCGGCTGTTGCATATGTAATCCTTCCTTTCTGATTGTCTTTTCTTTCCTTCTCCTATACGATAGACGAAACAAAACGTTTCAAAAGGAGCCAGGTTCTCATGAAAAAAATCACAGCCGCCCTCATAACTTTCTTAAGCGTACTTCTCTTTCTTAAACCGCGAAAAGCTGCAGCCCCGACCCCACGCCCCGAACTGAAACCGGGAGATCTTCTGTTTTCACCTATCGGAGAGAAAGATTCTTTCTATATCGGTCACGTCGGAATCGTCACAGAAGACGATAGCGTCATCCACTCCATTCCAAAAGGGCTTAAAAAAGACGATGCAGACCGTTTTTTCCGCAAGTTCGCACGACTCTACCTGTACCGCGCCAGGGATGAAGAAGCCGGGGCACGGGCGGCCGCTTTCGCCAAGCGCATTTTTGAATCGAACCCCCGGGCACCCTACCGGTTCTTCACCGATCTGAAAAATACTGGTGGTAAACAGTACTGCACCAAACTGGTGTGGCAGGCGTATTACTACGGAGCAGGGATAAAATTAAAAAACTTTCCCCTCTTTGCAAGAGCCCTTCATCCGGAACTCATCAAAGATTCGCGGCATCTATATAAAGTCAGAACATAGGAAAGAGCGGCCTCCCTCGTGGAACCGCTCTTTCTTATATATTTTCCTAACTTTCTTTCTGCTTATAATCATATAACCCCATGGCACATACTTTCATATCCAGGCGGAGGATCTCGTATACGTCGTGATCATCCGGCACCCCATTCTCTCTCAGGTATCCGGATACTTTTTCAAATAGGCGGCTCTCCATCGCTTCCGCAGAGTCCTCCTGTCTGAGAGTTTCCACAAATACGGAAAGCCAGTCTTTCACCTGACTCAGTGCTTCCTCGGGCTCCTCCGTCATCCCGTAGTGACCGAAATAGAGACGTGATGGTTTCATGTGACGGAAACGCTGAATCTGTGCCGTCATCTCTTCCGGATTGAACTGGTTCGGAGACGTGGAGGGCAGATAAAAAGTCATGCCTTCTACCTGATGATATCTGATCCCGGCCGTATCTCCGGTGAAAATACCGTCGGTCACGGGGTCATAGATACCGAGGTGATGTTTGGCATGTCCTGGTGTATCAAAAAATTTCAGTTCCCTCTCATCATCTATCATGAGCACGTCTTCTTCCCCTTTTTCAATCACTTTCTCCTCCGGAACGGGATGAATCGGTGCGAACAATCGGTCGAAGTCCTCACCGTAGACGGCTCTCGCTCCCTTAATAAGCCGGGACGGATCCACGAGGTGGCGCTTTCCTTTCGGATGGACGATAAGTTCTGCATTGGGACAGGAGTCAAGCAGCAGTCCCGCTCCCCCGGCGTGATCCAGATGAACGTGGGTCACAATAACATATTTGACATCCTCAAGAGAAATACCGAGCGAATCGAGGCCCTCTCTGATTTTTTCGACCGAAGGAGCCGGACCGGTTTCAACCAGAGTCACATATTTGTTGTTAAGAACGTAAGTACCGGTTCTGCCTTCAAAGCCCATATCGTATCCGTCAATCAAATACGTGTCGTGTCCTAAATTGACTGGCTGTTCATTCATAGTAATCCCTCCTCTCCCCATACTACTAAAAAATGGATTCCTTTGTAAGGGCTTTCCTGACAGATGCTCCTATCTCCCCATGCCGGTCACGTAAAAAAAACGCCTCTCTGGAGGAAAGGCGTTTTTTTCCATGTCAGCCGATAAGCGTATTTTCGAGCTGCTTCATTCTGTAGAAGTACCCTTTCCATTCCATAAGTTCCTCATAACTTCCTTTTTCTATCACCTGTCCCTGTTCAACGACGACGATGTTATCCATCTGCTCAAGCCCTTTAAGATTATGGCTGATAAGAATAACCGTATCATGAACCGCTGTTTCCCAAAAGTCCTGCATCAGTTCTCTTTCGGTAAGGACGTCCACCGAGGAAAACGGTTCGTCAAGAATCCACGTACGGGCCGGTTTCAGGTAAATCCTGGCCAGCGCAAGCCGCTGTTTCTCTCCGCCCGACAAGTTCCCTCCTTTTTCCTCTACCGGATGTTCAGGGGACAGATGCGGCAGTTTCACACGCTCAAGCACTTCCTTCATTCTACGGTCATCGGCGTCTTCATCGGCAAGAAGAAGATTATCTCTGACCGTTCCATAAAAGAAATGACTTTCCTGTAAAATGGCGTTCACTTCTTTCCACACGCTTTCCTGACTCACCCTCTGCATGTCTTTATCCTGTACTTTAATCCGTCCGGCTTCGGGCACGTCCATAGAAAGAAGGAGCTGCTGGATCGTCGACTTCCCTGACCCGCTGGCCCCGACGATGGCCGTTTTGGAGCCGGCAGGAAAAGAGATGGTCGCATCCTGAAGTACAGGAGTCAGACTTTCCGGAAAAGAGTAAGTTACATTCTCCATGGAAAAAGAAAGCGGTCCGGATGGTTCGAGGGAGACATCTCCCGAGTGCCTGCCGGTCTGTCCGGGAAGGGAGAACAGGCGCTCCGCTGCGTTTCTGTTATCTTCCAGATGCCTGGGCACGTTCGCCATAGGACCGGCATCTTCAAATACCATGAGAGAAATCATGATGAACATGGCAAGGAAAATCCCGTCCAGCTCCCCGGCTCCGATCTGCCAGACGGAAACGAGAACAACAGCCCACGTCGCTGTCAGAGAAGCCAGCAGATTCCATCCTTCTCCGCCAGCCATCTGCAGCTGCTGCCGTTCATGAGCAGCTTCGTATGTCTCCATCGATTCCCTGAGATCGGCCTCTGTTTCCTCCTGTTTCTGATATATCTTCAAATCACGGAAGCCGTACAGCCACTCTGCAAGCTTCGTGGAGAGAATGCCACGACCTTCTCTTACGGAATATTGGCTCTTCCGCTGTTTCAGTGTAGCTATGAACGGAATCACCACTCCTACGATGACCAGGCCGAGAAAGAATAGGAGAGCGAGCATCCATGAGAAAAAAGTAGTGAAAATGATAGTGCTCAAAAACACGATGAGAAGCACAATCGGGGGATAATAAACCCGCAGGAAGAAGTTCTGCAGGCTCTCCACGTCCCCGATGACCCGTGCGAGAAGATCCCCGCTCCGGTATTTCCGGAATATGTGGGGCACTTCGGGCTCAAGCATTTCAAAAAATCGGGTCCGGATATGACTTAAAATCGTGAAGGTGGCCCGGTGCGAAAACAGCCGTTCCACATACCGCCCGAGCGCTCTTGTAAAACCGAACAGTTTCACCATGGCGATAACGATAATGAGCGTATACAGAGGCGGAGCGAGAGCAGCTTTTGAAATCAGGTATCCGCTGGCGCCGAAGAGCCCCACTGTCGTCAGGCCGGCCAGCACCCCGAAGACGATGGAAAACCATATATCCTTCTTTTCTCTTGCTACAAGAGCCAATACAGTTCGCAGTTCCTTCATTGCACTTCCACTCCCTGGCTCGCCGTCGTCATCCGGCGGTATTCATCCACGGTGCCGAAAAGTTCTTCATGTGTTCCCTGACCTGCCACACGGCCGTCTTCCAGAAACAGAATTTCATCCGCTTCCCGTATAGTATGCAGGCGGTGGGCCACCGTAATCGTCGTTGCGTGCTGCGACAGTTCCGTCAGTGATTCGCTCAAAATACGTTCCGTCTCCAGGTCCAGCCCGGTTGTAGGTTCATCGAGAAGAACGATGTACGGATCTTTCAGGAATGCCCGGGCGAGCGCCAGCCGCTGTTTTTCTCCTCCGGAAAGACCTCTTCCCCCTTCTCCTAACGGGGTATTCATCCCGTCTTCCAATCGCTGCGTCAACTCGTAAAGACCTGCTTTTCTCAAGGCGGTCTCCACTTCTTCCGGAGAAGGCCGTCCACCGGCTCCGATAATAATATTTTCTTTCAATGTTCCCGAGAAGATGTAGGGATCCTGGGAAATATAGCTGACGTGATTCATCCATTCATCCTCACGATACTCATGCAGGTCCTCCTCTTCCACCTCGATCGTTCCTTCTTTCACCGGCATCAGTCCGCTGATCAGGTGTAGGAGCGTCGATTTTCCGGAACCGGTCCGTCCGGCAATTGCAAGGTTTTTCCCCGGCGTAAGGTCTACGCTGACAGGTCCGGTGTGAAACCCGTCTTCTCCGTAGCGATACGTTACGTCACGAAGCACGATATGAGGCGGATGGGATAATGGAAGCTCTTTCTCCCCCCACTGTATCTCGTCTTCCGGTTTATTGATCTCCTCAAAAACCTTCGACGCTGCTCCCATGCTTGTCCGACCTGTATGAAAAGCGAAACCGAGCTGCTTCAGATAGTTATAGAACTCGGGCGCGAGAATAAGAATGAAGAAAGCTGTGAAAAAGTTCATATTTTCAAATATGATCAGCTGCAGAGCAATTTCAAGAGCAATGAGGCCGATGCTCAGCATAGAAATGAGTTCCAACATGAGGGAAGACACGAACGCCGTTTTCAGCACTTCCATCGTCGCATCCCGGAACCTCAGACTGCTGGTTTCAATCGTCTCTTTCTGTGCTTTCGCTTTACGGAACAGTTTCAGCGTGGTCAGGCCCTGCAAAATATCGAGGAATTTTCCGGACAGTTCATTCATTCCCTCCACTTTCTCCTCTGACTTCTCTTTTGTTTTCATCCCGATGATTATATAAAAAAGCGGAATGAACGGCGAAGTGGCCAGGATGATAAAAGCGGAGTTCAAATGGATAACTGCAATCGTGACAAAAAGGAAAAGAGGTACGATCAGTGACTGGATCACCTGAGGCACGTAGCCGCTGAAATAACTGTCCGTCTCTTCCACTGCATCCATGAAAACGCTCACCCGCCGCCCGGCTTCCACCTGTCCTGATTCCCCGACGGATGCTCCCGATATTTTGTGAAGCAGCCGTTCTCTCATCATACGTTTGGCTCCAGAGGCCAGCCGGACCCCGGTGCGGGCTATCGCAGTACTGACACCCGTACGGATCCACAATACTCCGAGCAGGAGTGTCAGCGGTACGAGCACAGCCGACAGACCTCCCCCTTCTACAAAAACGCGGTCCACGATTGTAACGAACAGATACCCCTGCCCGATAATACTTACAGCCAGCAGTAGGGCAGCGAGAACAATCACCGAAACTTTTTTCCACTCTTTTTTCAACAGCAGATTCCATTCTTTCATTCCCGTTACCGCCTTTCCAACGTGAATCATTTCACAATTAATTATACGCGATACAGCAGGGAATTTAAAGAAAAGCAGTTCTTCTTCATGGACCTATAAAAAACCGGCCCGGGAACGTTCCATCATTTAAGATGTACCGCCTCCGGACCGGTTCAGTGCTCTGTTTTTTATTTTACGATAAAGTCTGACTCCAGTCGATAACTGCTTCGCCTTCCAGAAAACGTTCGGCGTCCATCGCTGCCATGCAACCTGTACCGGCAGCTGTAACCGCCTGACGATACTTCGCATCCTGCACATCACCGCAGGCGAATATACCATCTACGTTCGTATTGGTCGTTCCGGGATCCACGAGCAGATACCCTTTTTCATCCATGTCCAGTTTTCCTCTCACGAACTCCGTATTCGGATTGTGACCGATAGCTACGAATACTCCGTCCGTTTCAATGACTTCTTCTTCTCCTGTATCGTTATCCTGCACTTTGAGTCCACTTATCTTCAGACCGTCCGACTGCATTTCCACCGGTGACTTATTAAGTGCCCACGTTATTTTTTCGTTGGCTTTGGCACGGTCCTGCATGATTTTGGAAGCTCTCAGTTCGTTGCGCCGGTGGACGATCTGCACTTCCCTTGCAAACTTCGTCAAAAAGTTCGCTTCTTCCATCGCGGAATCTCCGCCCCCGACTACAACCAGTTTCTTATCGCGGAAAAAGAAGCCGTCACACGTAGCGCAGGTGCTTACGCCTTTCCCTATGTTCTCTTTCTCCCCGGGAATTCCGAGCATTTTGGCGGAGGCCCCGGTAGAGATAAGCAGGCTTCTCGTTTCAATATCCTCCATACCGTTGATTTTCAGTTTGAAAGGGCGGTCGGAAGTATCCACCTCTTCCACCCATCCTCTTTTGAATTCGGCTCCGAAACGTTCGGCCTGTTTCTTCATATCATCCATCAGCTGCGGACCCATAATACCGTCCGCAAAACCGGGGTAGTTCTCCACTTCCGTAGTCAGGGTAAGCTGCCCTCCCGGTTCCGGTCCTTCGATGACCAGCGGTTCCATATTCGCGCGGGCCAGGTAAATCGCTGCTGTAAGTCCTGCAGGTCCTGTGCCGAGTATAACTGTCTTATATGTCATAAATGACCCCTCCTATAAATCTTCCTACTCCCCCATACCCTCCTCGGTAGAAAAACATTCATTTTTTTATGGGTAAGGGTTAGCATATTGTGACACAGAGGTATAAAATGGAGGGATATAACGACAAAAGAGGTGTTCAATCCATGTTACATAATCCGACCGGAAAGGAACGTTTCGGCCTGGCCCTTCTGCTTGGAATGCTGGGGATTATGGGGCCGCTCAATATAGATATGTATTTACCGAGTTTCCCGGGAATCGCCCGGGACCTCGCGACGACCGCTTCCATGGTCCAGCTGAGCTTAACCGCCTGCCTCATCGGACTTGCGATAGGTCAAATCGTTGTCGGCCCCATCAGTGATGCTTCGGGCAGAAAAAGACCGCTCACAGTTTTCCTGTTTCTGTTCGCTATCGCATCCCTGCTCTGTGCGCTTGCTCCGAATATTTATATTCTCATCATCGCAAGATTTCTCCAGGGATTCACGGCCTCCGCAGGAGTCGTCCTGTCCCGTGCTGTCGTCCGTGACGTGTTCGACGGGAGGGAGCTGACGAAATTTTTCGCTCTTCTGATGGTCATCAATGCTACAGCACCGATGATTGCACCGATGGCCGGCGGAGCGATTTTATGGTTCCCTTTTTCTTCATGGCACACGATTTTTTACTTTCTCTCCTTACTCGGCCTGATTATCGTATTTACCGTGACGTGGAAACTGCCGGAGACGCTCCCGAAAGAAAGAAGGATCCCGAGTTCCGTCGGTGCTTCCGTAAAAACGATCGGGCGGCTGCTCGTGGATCGCTCCTTCATCGGCTACGCTCTCACAATCGGCTTCGTTCACGGAGGAAGCTTCGCCTACGTATCGGGTACACCGTTCGTTTATCAGGGGATCTACGGAGTGAGTCCCCAAGTGTTCAGTATCCTGTTCGGAATTAACGGGCTTGCCATTATTACAGGGAGCTTTCTGATCGGACGTCTCGGAGGGATCATCCACGAGCGGAAACTGCTCCAGACCGCCGTCATTACTGCTGTGGCTGCGACGTTTTTTCTCCTGATCATGACGATCACGAAAGGACCTCTGCCCACTCTCGTCATATCCATCTTCATTTATATGACTTGCATGGGGATGGTACTTACCAGTACTTTTACCCTGGCTATGGAGAAACAGGGGCACCGGGCCGGGAGTGCAAGTGCCGTACTCGGCATGCTTCCTCTCCTGTTCGGGGCTGCCGCTTCACCGCTCGCCGGACTGGATGAATCGACAGCCGTGCCTATGGGGCTCATTCTGTTTTCGACTTCCTCACTCGGCCTCGTTACTTTCTTTACGTTAGCCCGGCCTTACGCAGTCAAAAAGGTCTGAACGTTTGACAGGAAGCCCGAGGGGGAAAACAGAGGTACCTTAACTCAGGAGGAGAAGAGCTTATGGAAGAAACTGCACCCCACTCCCGTGTAAGCTGTACCAACGAATACGGCTCTTTAAAAAAAGTGATTGTCACCCCGCCCGATTATATGAAAATAACGGAACCGATCAATGAAACACAAAAACACTATAAAAATTCGAACATAAACCGGGAACGTGCCGCCGGTGAACATGCCGGTTTCCTGGATATACTGCGAAAAAACGGAGTTGAAGTCCTTGAGTTACCGGCTTTCCCGGATCTCCCCGAACAGGTTTTCACAAGAGATGTTGCTTTTGCTGTCGGAGAAAGGCTGGTCCTCGCTTCTATGGAAGAACCCGTACGTCAGGGCGAATCCGAAAGACTGAAAGAATGGCTTGATATGTACTCCATCCCTTATGAACGTTCCCCGGACGGTCACATTGAAGGAGGCGACGTTCTCACAGACGGGGACGTTATATGGGTGGGACGTGCCAAACGTACATCCAGCGACGCAGTGAAAGATTTGAAGAAGAGGTTCCCCGGCTATTCGGTCGAACCCCTGCCGCTGGAAGAAGACATACTTCACCTCGACTGTGTCCTTTCCATCCTGGATCAGGAAACTACCATCGTTTATCCTCCCGCTTTCTCAGAAGGGGGACTCCGGAAAATTAAAACCCGGTATCCGGTTACGATACCGGTCACAGAGAACGAACGGTTTTACATGGGACCTAACATCCTGTCTCTCGGAAACCGCACCGTAGTCAGCCTCCCTTTCCAGGAAAGAATGAACAACGAATTACGTTCACTCGGATTCCACGTTATCGAACATGATTTTTCGGAAATCATTAAATCAGGCGGTTCCTTCCGCTGCTGCACCCTGCCGCTGATCAGAGATTGAAAAGGCGCACCCTGCTTACCCCTGAATTCCTGCACCCAGTGTTTTCATAAAGGGGCAAAGTTGTCTAGAATGTAAATGAAAACGATGTTACAATAATTCTTGGCTTACCAACCGTTTATACAGGAGCTTCCGGACTATTATTTCAGTTCGGGCTTTTTATCTATAAAATAATGAAAAAGGAGTCCATTATGCTCAAACAACAACCATTTATCCCCGTAGTCCTCGGAGCGAATATCGGCACGTACAGTATCGTCCGCTCCTTTCACGAAGCCTATAATGTAAAGTCGATCAGTCTTTCCAAACAGACTGCAGGACCGATAGACAAGTCGTCCATTATTGTCCCTATGACAGAAAAGTCGATGGGAGAGGAAGATGTTTTGCTCGCCAAATTGAAAAAAATCGGCAGCATGTACCCTGATCAGCCGAAAATACTTATTGGAAGCAACGACTGGCATATTGAATCCATCGTTGATTTCCATGGAAAACTTGGCGATGACTGGGTTATTCCGTATGTGGACAATCAGACGCTTCAAAAAATAATCCATAAGACAAGTTTCTACGATATTTGTGAAAAAGTAGGAGTCCCTTACCCGAAATACACCTATTTGAATGATGATGCCTCTCCGGGCGACGATGTGAACTTTTCCTTCCCCGTGGTTATAAAGCCTACCGACCGGGCCCTGTATGAATCCACCGATTTCGAAGGTAAGAAGAAAGTATTCATATGCGAGAACCGGGAGGAACTTGAGGATGTCACTGCCAGACTTAAAAAAGCCGGTCTTCATAAAAGTGTCATCCTGCAGGAATATGTACCGGGTGATGATTCAGCAATGAGGATATTGACTTTGTATGTGGGTCAGGATGGCGAAACGAAGTTGGCGTCGTATGGCCAGGTGCTGCTGGAAGACCACACACCCGGTGGCAGAGGGAACCCTTTGGCTATAAGAACGTTCAGTAACGACGAAGTAGTCGAACATGCAAAGAAAATCGTGGAACATACCGGTTTCACAGGAATTGCGAACTTTGATATTAAGTATGACCAAAGAGACGGAAAATATAAGTTTTTCGAACTGAACCCCCGTTTGGGACGAAGTAACTATTATATGACAGTTGGAGGACACAACCCTGTAGAATATTACGTAGAAGAGCATCTGCAGAAACGGGAGATCACTCCTGTGAAAGCGGAAAATGAAAAGCTTTATACGGTCGTTCCCAAGAAGCTTTTGTTGAAATACATCGCAGACAGCGAACTCAAGAAGACGATAAAGAGAATGTTTAAGGAAAATAAAGCCATAAACCCTATGTTTAACTTCAGTGTGGAAAAAAGCCCCAAACGACGCTTCTACGTATATGCTTCCACTATGAACTTTTATAAGAAATTCAAGCAGCACCCGCCTTTTGAAAAAGAATAAGTTCCCAATAAAACCAAACAGAGGCACCAGAACCGAACGACAGTTTTCGGTTCTGGTGCCTCTGTTATTCATTAAATCATGGTCATAGACGCGGGTTACGCTTTTCTTGATCCAGCTTCAGCGTCCAGAAATTCATGTCATAAGCAGCACGGATCAGTGGAAGGAAAAACCGCCTTTCACGTGACCGGTCTGCTTATGCCCTTGTTTCTAATCGGACGCTTACGCTTTTCTTGATCCAGCTGCAACTTCCAGAAGTCCGTAAGGTAAGCCGGCCCTCCTGTTTCGGGCCAGAGCACCCGAAGTCTGGAATACCTGGTTATCTTAGAACTTATAAGCGAATGGCTTCGCTTTTCTTTATGCTTCTTCGTCGGCGAATCGTTTTATTCTTTCTTCGATTTCGTCACGTACCCGGCGGAAGACTTCCCACTTCTCTTCTTCCGTTCCTTCTGCACGTGCCGGATCATCGAATCCCCAATGGTAGCGCACAACTTGAATAGGGGTCATCGGGCACTTGTCGTTCGCATCCCCGCACAGCGTAATTGCGTAAACGGCGCGGTTCAACACGACGTCATCGATAACTTCCGACGACTGTCCGCTGATATCTATCCCTTTTTCCTCCATCGCCTCCACAGCTTTCGGGTTCAGCCCGTGCGCTTCGATTCCTGCTGATTTCACTTCATACCTGTCACCCAGATACTTTTCACCGAAACCCTCCGCCATCTGACTGCGGCAGGAATTCCCCGTACATAAAAAGTAGATTATCGGTTTACTCATAACGCATTCTCCTTTCTAAAGTATAAATGTAAGCCATAGATACAATCCGACCAGCGTAATGAACAGGGTAGGTACAGTAAGAACAATTCCTACTTTGAAATAGTATCCCCAGGAAATACGGAACCCCTTCATCGACAGTACGTGCAACCACAGAAGCGTAGCCAGCGACCCGATAGGAGTAATTTTCGGACCGAGGTCGGAACCGATAACGTTCGCGTATATAAGAGATTCCCGAATTGCCCCCGAAGTATTCGTCTCCGCTATGGCCAAAGCATCGATCATAACGGTCGGCATATTGTTCATCACCGAGGAAAGAATCGCCGCAATGAAGCCCATCGACACCGTAGCAGAGAACATACCCTGGTTCGCCGCAGTCTGGATAACACCGGCCAGTATGTCCGTCAGTCCTGCATTACGGAGTCCGTATACGACGATATACATGCCGAGAGAGAAAAACACGATAGCCCACGGCGCTCCTTTGACCACATTCATCGTCTCGACAGCACTGCTTCTTCGGGCCATCAGCAGGAAAAAGACAGCGATGATGCCGGCAATGATGGAAACCGGAATGCCGAACGGTTCACTAATGAAATACCCGATGAGCAGGAGACCGAGGACACCCCAGGACATACGGAACATCTCATGGTCCCTAATCGCTTCTTTCGGAACTTTCAGCTGACTCAAATCATAATGCTCCGGCATATCTTTGCGGAAAAACACGTACAGTACGATTATACTCGCAATCAGCGAGAACAAATTCGGTATAACCATCCGTGACGCATACTCGACGAACCCTATGTCGAAAAAGTCCGCAGATACGATGTTCACCAGATTACTTACGATAAATGGAAGAGAAGTCGTATCGGCAATGAAGCCGCTGGCCATGATAAAGGGAAGAATCATCGCTTCTTTGAAATTCAGATTCCGCACCATCGCCAGTACAATCGGGGTAAGGATTAGCGCGGCCCCGTCGTTAGCAAAAAGAGCTGCTACCACTGCCCCGAGCAACGTTACGTAAACAAACATCAACTTTCCGTTCCCTTTGGCAATCCGGGCCATATGTAAAGCTGCCCATTCGAAAAAACCGATTTCATCCAAAATTAAAGATATAAGTATAACTGCTACGAATGCAAGCGTTGCATTCCAGACGATTCCCGTTACATCCAGCACATCACCGAAATCTACGACTCCCAGTATCAGGGCTACTATCGCCCCGGCACAGGCGGACCATCCGATACCGAGATTTTTCGGCTGCCAGATTACGAGAACCAGCGTTGCAAGAAATATCGCTGTTGCAAGTATTGCCAAAACATCGTCATCCTTTCTCTATTTACATTCAATTCTTTTTCCCTGCCTCTCAAGTTCTGCAATCTTTTCCGATTGATCCGAGACGTAACCAATGACACCCAGGACAAGATCATACGCTTCATAGTTCTCATTCAGGGAATAGAACACCCACTGTCCCCGACGGTCTTCCTTCACGAGCTTTGCATCACGCAGTTTGCGCAGATGCTGACTTACAGAGGGCTGACTCATTTCAAGCACTTCCGTGAACTCACAGACACAGCACTCCCCATTTTTCAGCATGCCTAGAATGGTAAGACGAGTTTTATCCCCAAGGAGTTTTAAAGCGGGTACCGCCTCTTCTATTTCCAATCGTGTTTTTACCATAGCTCCACCCCCACTCTATTATATAAGCATATAATTATATAAGTAAATGATTTTTTTCTTTTCATATAAAACCCCGGGCGATTTGAAGTCGCCCGGGGGTGCTCTGTCTATTATTTTACGTCATAACCCTGTTCTTCCACAGCATCTTTCATCTGCTCATCCGTAACTTTTCCTTCTTCATACGTTACGTCCACTTTTCCGGTGTCGAGGGATACCTGAACTTCCTTTACACCGTCCAGTTCAGCAAGTGCCCCTTTAACTGCAGATTCACAATGTCCGCACGTCATTCCTTCCACGTTCAATGTTTTTTCCATGATTATACCTCCTTGATAGTAGTTAAAGTCTTAAATGATTAAGCGACTTTCTTTCTTCTCAGTCTCAGCGAGTTGGAAACTACGCTGACAGAACTGAAAGCCATAGCCGCACCTGCCAACCACGGTGCCAGAAGGCCGAGAGCCGCAATCGGAATACCTGCCGAGTTATAAAACAGTGCCCAGAACAGGTTCTGTCTAATATTCTGCATAGTCAGGTTACTCAAATCGACGGCTTTGGAAAGCAGTTCCAGATCGCCTCCAAGGATAGTCAGATCAGCTGTTTCAATGGCAACGTCCGTACCGGTGCCGATAGCTATTCCTATATCCGCTGCTGCAAGTGCCGGAGCATCGTTAATGCCGTCTCCTACCATTGCAACATGTCTTCCTTCTTTTTGCAATTGTTCCACGTGAAACGCTTTCTCTTCCGGAACGACTTCAGCGATAACTGTATCTATACCTACCTGACGGGCGATGGCCTGAGCCGTTTTTTCATTGTCCCCCGTCAGCATGACAAGATGAATGTTTTTATCGTGCAGTTTCTTCAGAGCGCTTTTCGCTTCCGGCTTCACCTGGTCGGCCACTGCAATGATACCTCGAACATCGCCGTCCAGTTCTACGAACATAACCGTTTTTGCTTCTTCTTCCCAACGGTTTGCCTGTTCTTCATAATCTAAAGTACCTTCTTCCATCCATTTCTTCGTTCCCACACGTACTGTCTTTCCGGCGACGGTCGCCCGGATACCTGCCCCGGGAATCGCTTCAAAATTCTCTACAGGTTTCCTGTCGATATCTTCCCGATAAGCAGTAATCGCTTCAGCAAGCGGATGCTCGGAATAGGATTCAGCACTGATGAGATACTCAGTCGCCTCTTCATCCAGCTCAATATCCGTAACTTCCGGTTCGCCTTTCGTAATCGTACCCGTCTTATCAAAGACGATCGTATCCAGTTTGTGTGTCGATTCGAGATGCTCACCGCCTTTGTATAATATCCCCATCTCGGCGCCTTTCCCCGTACCTACCATGATGGAGGTAGGAGTAGCAAGACCGAGCGCACAAGGACAGGCGATAACGAGTACTGCAATAGATGCTTCAAGCGCAAGCGGCAGATCTCCCGGAGCTACGATACCGAACCAGACCCCGAAAGCGACGACCGCAATCCCTACAACGATAGGGACGAAATAACCGGAAATCACGTCCGCCATCCGCTGTATCGGAGCTTTGGACCCCTGTGCCTGTTCGACGACCCGGATAATTCCGGCGAGTGCCGTGTCTTCCCCGACTTTTTTCGCCTTCATTTTGACCGTTCCATTTTTGTTGATGGTGGAACCGGTCAACGTTTCGCCTGCCGATTTACCGACCGGGAGCGCTTCTCCGGTCAGCATGGACTCGTCTACAGAAGTCGTCCCTTCGACCACGATACCGTCGACGGGTATTTTTTCTCCTGGACGAACGAGCACGATGTCGTCCACCTGCACCTGGTTCACCGGAACCTGTACCGTTTCTCCGTCTCTTACGACCGATGCTTCTTTTGCCTGCAGCTCCAGCAGTCCGGAAATTGCCTGAGTCGTTCTTCCCTTGGCGATTGCTTCAAAATATTTACCGAGTAAAATAAGCGTAATCAATACGGCACTCGTTTCAAAATACAGATGAGGCTCATACCCCGGGTTACCGATGGTACGTATTCCTTCCACTACACTGTAGAAATAAGCGGCGCTCGTACCGAGGGCTACGAGAACGTCCATGTTCGCTGACTTATTGCGCAAGTTGTTATAAGCGCCCCGGTAAAATGTCCACCCGATAACGAACTGTACCGGAGTAGCAAGCGCCATCTGGAACCACGGGTTCATCAGCAGAGCCGGAAGCTGCATACCGAATAGATGAGCAAACATAGTCAAAAGTAACGGAGCCGAGAGAAGACCTGAAACGATAAGCTTCTGCTTCTGCTTCGTTATTTCTTTTTCTTTATTGGACTGTTTCTCTTCTTCGGAAGCACGCAGAGCTGCATCATAACCCAGCTTTTTGATTTTAGCTATCATGTCATCTACGGACAAAGCTCCCGGACGATATTCGATTGTCCCTGTCTCATTAGCCAGGTTGACCGTTGCATTTTCCACACCATCCGCCTTATTCAGTACTTTTTCGATACGATTGGAACAGGCGGCACATGTCATTCCGCTAATATCCAGTTCTACCGTATCTTTTTCGACTCCATAGCCAAGTTTCTCAATACGTGCTTCAATATCCTCCATATTCACATTTGAGGCATCGTAGTCGATACTCGCCTTTTCCATAGGAAGGTTCACCTGGGCGTTTACACCCTCCATTTTGTTCAGTGACTTTTCAATTCTTGTCGAACAGGCAGCGCACGTCATCCCGGTGACTCCGAGATTTACATGTTTCTCTCCACTCATCATTCCACCTCCTTATTTCCCGAACTGTTTCATCACTTTCATAAGTTCATCTATGGCTTCTTCTCCCTCACCTTTCTTAATGGCGTCTGCTACACAGTGATGCGTATGGCGTTCCATGAGAGAATGCCCGACTTTGTTCAGGGCACTGTCGATAGCAGATATCTGCACAAGAATATCTACACAGTATCTGTCGTCTTCTACCATCTTCTGAATACCGCGTACCTGCCCTTCGATCCGTTTCAATCTATTCAATACTTTCGCTTTTTCATCTTCCGTACGTGGAGTTACAGGTTCTTTACCGCTCTGTACAGGTAATTCTTCCATAACAACTCCCTCCTTCACTTAATATAATACCCCGTATAGGTATATTATTCAAATGAATTGCTCACTTTTCCCTTAAAATATAACGTTATATTACTACCGTTTAAATTATACGGCCTACGGATATCCAAAAAAAGCAAGGAGGAATATTTATGCTTACAATAATCTCATGGATCGCCCTCGGTATCGGGTTGCTATCTTCATTGATCATTGTTGTCGATGTATACAGACATCCGCAGATGATGAAAATTATGAACGTGGTATGGCCTATCAACGGATGGTTCTTCGGTCCATTCGCTTTATGGACGTATTACCGCTGGGGCCGTCTGAAAGCGAAAGATAACGAAAGGAAAGACGAGCGGGGAAAAGCAGCTAAAGTTTTCCTCTCCACCAGTCACTGCTCGGCCGGGTGCACTCTCGGGGATGCGGTCGGAGTTCCGATTGTAGCCGTCACAGGAGCGGCGATTGCAGGCTCTACCCTATTCGCTCACTACGCTGTGGAATTTATTTTAGCTTATGGATTCGGAATTGTTTTTCAGTATTTAGCTATTCATCCTATGAGTGAAAATAATACGACGATGGACTCACTGAAAGCCTCGGTCAAAGCAGACTCTCTATCTCTGATCGCCTTTGAGATCGGAATGTTCGGATGGATGGCCATCGTACACTATCTTCTTTTCACGGAACCCCCTGTTCCTACAGAAGCCACCTACTGGTTCATGATGCAGATAGCCATGATTCTCGGGTTTATCACCAGCTATCCGGCTAACTGGTGGCTCGTTCGGAAAGGAATTAAGGAAGAAATGTAGTTTTTTTCTTTTTTTTCAAAATAAAATGTACGTATTTGAGTTGTATTTTATCAGAATATTTCGTAAAATCTTATTTATAACTTAAATTCGAGACGAAAAAGGAGAGATTTTATGACATCTCAACAATTGCACACTCTATACTACACTTGCCCGGTCTGCGAAGGCTCCGGGAAATATACCGAATACGATGACGGAAAGGCAAGTATGCTTGCTGCCCACTATTTCGAAGTAACGGATAAGCAGGCGGAGGAAGTATGGGCCCAGGCTTTTAATGAAACAAGCTACGAAATCGACTGCACTGCCTGTCACGGCACGGGCACCCGTCTGAACGCCGAAGGACAGGAAATGTATCAATTCCTGCAGCAACATGCCTAAAAGAAAAGCGGAGCCATTCGCTTAGAAGTTCTAAGATAAGCAGGTACTCCGGGCTTCGGGTGCTCTGGCCCGAAACAGGAGGGCCGGCTTATCTTACGGACTTCTGAATGGCGGAGCTGGACACAAAGAAAAGCGAAAGCGTCCGTTCAGAAATGGGGGCATAAGCAGACCGGTCACGTGAAAGGTGGCTTTTCCTTTCACTGATCCGAGCTGCTTGTGACATGAATTTCTGGACGCTGCAGCTGGATCAAGAAAAGCGGAACCGCCCGTTTAGAAGTTCTGGGCTAAGCTGGAGGCTCTTCACCGAAAATAAGTTTACTGCGTCGGACACCGCTTTCCATATTAAAAAAACAGGCTCCATCCAAAAATTATCAATGGATGGAGCCTGTTTTGATTTTGTTTATTCCAGGCGAAAGCTTTTCCGCAAGGAAGCTATTATCTCCTCTGCAGATTTACCCATTCCTGCTTCAACAGCCGCCACATATCCGCCTTCCACAAGGGGGATGTCTTCCGCTACGTGGCATCTCTCTGTCTCCGTCAATTCTACGGCCATTTCAGCATTCATACCGGCACTTCCGATGTCATACAAAAGCAGAACGCCGTTTCCATCATCCGCTTCTTCCACAGCCTGCTGGATCTTAGGGGCGCTGGTGCCGATACCACCTTCCTCGGTGCCTCCGGCAGGCACAACCTTCACATTCTTAACTGCCTCCGCAATTATATCCCGGGTACCTTCGGCCACTTTGGGACTGTGAGAAATCAGTACAATTCCTGTATTCGCCATCGTTTATTCTCCTTCCTCCCAAACATCTGCCAGTGCCTGGAATAAATAGAAGGAAGAAGTGGAACCGGGATCGATGTGACCTTTGGAACGATCCTGCAGGTAAGCGGCTCTTCCTTTTGTGGCTACCGTATCCTTCGTACCTTCCATCGCCTGTTCCGCTACTTCCACTAATTTCCCGGCGTTGACGTTTTGTCCGTTCTTCAGGAAATCTGCAACAGGATGCCATACGTCGATCATAGTTTTTTCTCCCTGCTCCGCTTTCCCGCGCTGTTTCATTCCATTCAGAGCTTCTTCCACGGCCTCTGCAAAATCAGCCTGAGTTACGGACGGCTTATCTCTCAGAAACATGGACATTTTCAGAAAAGCAGTTCCGTATAAGGGACCGGATGCGCCCCCGATTTTTGACATAAGGACAGTGGCGGTATCCTTGAACACCCCTCCGACCGTTTCATACTCTGAACTGCTGACTTTGGCTTCCGCTTCCTGGAAACCCCGGGACATGTTCAGACCGTGATCACCGTCTCCGATAGCCTGGTCCAGTTCCGTAAGATACTCTTTATTCGATTGTATAAGGGCGTTCGTTTTCTCCACCCACGTTACTGCCTGTTCCGCTGTCATTACCATCATTTCAAAACCTCCTATCTGTGAAACGCAGGGGCTACTGCCTCTGCATCAAGCAACTGTTTTATTTCTTCATCGACTTTCATCAGTGTTATGGAAAAACCGGCCATTTCAAGGGAAGTCATATATTCCCCGACAAATGTATGGGTGACGTTTATGCTTTTCTCGCGCAGCTTACTGTGTACGTAGCGGTTTACTATGAACAGTTCGGATTCTGGAGTCGCTCCGAGACCGTTAACCATGACCGCTACTTCCGATTTATCGAAATCAACGCTGTCTTCCAGAACTTTTTGAAGCAGTTCTTCGGCAATGTCATCAGCAGGAGCAATCTTTTCCCGCTTCGTCCCCGGTTCGCCGTGTATACCGATTCCTACTTCCATCTCGTCATCTTCCAGTTGAAAATTAGGTTTCCCTGCCCCAGGGATGGTACACGGAGACAGAGCGACTCCCATGGATCTCGTGTTAGCTACCACTTTTTCAGCTGCTTCTTTCACCTCTTTAAGAGATCCTCCGGCTGCTGCTTTAGCTCCGGCTATTTTATGGACAAAAACTGTCCCTGCAATCCCCCGGCGACCGGTAGTGAAAGAGCTGTCCTCCACAGCGACGTCATCATTGACGACTACCTGCTCAACAGAAATACCTTCCGCTTCTGCCATCTCTCTTGCCATTTCAAAGTTCATAACGTCACCGGTGTAGTTTTTGATGACCAGAAAAACGCCCTGCCCGCTATCTACGGCACGTATTGCTTCTATCACCTGATCCGGCGTCGGAGAAGTAAACATTTCCCCTGCCACTGCCGCATCAAGCATACCGCGCCCAATATAACCGGCGTGCGCAGGCTCGTGGCCACTGCCCCCTCCGCTTACAATTGCAACCTTACCTGCGACCGGTGCATCCTTTCTTACGAGCACCGTCGTATCCTCCAGGTTTCTTACCTGTTCCGGGTAAGCCAGCGTCATCCCCTCAAGCATTTCCCTGACTACATCCTCAGGGTTGTTAATCACTTTTTTCATAAACGATTTCCCCTTTCCGGTTGTTAAAAACACACACGACAATCTAAGGTATACTTAACGATTGTCGTGTGGTCTCCACTTCTGTCACACTTTTTAACTTATACATTTACTTTATATCCACTTGCAAACGGTGTCAAACATCAGGGCGTGGTAAAAAAATCCAAAAAAAGACCCTTCCCTGATGAATATTGAGAAAGGTCAAACTCCCACTCTCCCGTTAAAATAGCTGAAGCGTTTCTGAACGAAGAAACGACTCTCCCACAAGTCTTCCGTTCAGTGTATTTATTATAATGGTTTTTTCTAGTAAATATAACCTATTTAGGGTAAAATATGACTAGGTATTACAAAAATTGTGACAATTAAATGAAAATACTTTCCTTTCTTCCGTGAAGTCCCGCCAAGGACATAATGAACTTTATCATGCTCCACTTGAAACCTAAAAAGAAAGTAAAGGGAGAGGTATGTATGAAACCGATTCGCATACTGGTTGCTGACGATCATGCTGTCATTCGCGATGGTTTCCACACGATTTTGTCTACGGATAAAGATATGGAGGTTACGGCCGTGGCGAAAGATGGAGCGGAAGCACTGGAACAATTGAAACAATATGCTCCCGATGTTGCCCTTATCGACTGGGATATGCCCGGTATGAATGGCTTGAAAGTTATGCAAAAGGCTATAGCGGAGGGTATCGGTTCAAGTTTCGTCATCCTCTCCTCCTACCACGACGATCATTTAGCTATTGAAGCTTTCAAAAAGGGTGCGAACGGTTTTTTATTGAAAAACAAGGAAGCCGAGAACATCATTTTGACCGTAAAAGGCTGTGCTAAAGGAAAGCTCATTTTCCCTGCCGAATCCGCAGCGGGCCTCCGCCGTTCCCTGATCATTAAACACAATAATATTTTCTCCTCTCTCTCCGAAGCTGAAGATGAGGTTCTTGCGTGTTTAGCCGAAGGAATGAAAAATAAAGAAATCGCCGAAACCCTTTATTTGTCGGAAGGAACCGTACGAAACTATATAAGCTCCCTGTACAAAAAACTTAAAGTAAAAACCCGAAGTGAAGCGATATCTCTGTACAAATCCCGGCATTATTAAAAGAAAAGCGGAGCCGTTCGCTTAGAAGTTCTAAGATAAGCAGGTACTCCGGGCTTCGGGTGCTCTATCCCGAAACAGGAGAGCCAGCTTATCTTACGGACTTCTGAATGGCGGAGCTGGATCATGAAAAGCGTAAGCGTCCGATTAGAAATGAGGGCATAAGCAGACCGGTCACGTGAAAGGTGACTTTTCCTTTCACTGATCCGTGCTGCTTATGGCATGAATTTCTGGACGCTGCAGCTGGATCATGAAAAGCGGAAACTTCCGGTTAGAAGCGGTGGCGTAAGCCGGAGGTTCGCTTTTCAGGTGTCCTTTCCTGAAAAAGAAACTACGGCTTGGACCGTGGACTTCTGGGTGGTGCAGCTGGACACAATGAAAAGCGGAAACTTCCGGGTAAAATTTCCGGATCGAGGCAGATTAGACATACAAGCAGAAAAAAGCGTACCCCCGTTCATCAGACAGGGAGTACGCTTTCTTTGATTTCCTGTAAGACCTCGTCATATCTTTCTGGTTCAAGCATCAAATCAGGGCTCCAAAAAGTCTCCATCCATTTCACAAGCTCTTCTTTTGAATTGAAAACTTCACCGCTCCGATCGAAATTCTGAATCATATACCTGCCGTTATCCTCATCCGACACCACTAAACAGGGAAGGGCACATTCCGTCGTCATGAACTCGTACTCCATGTCACCACCTCCTGCAGGCTCTTTCTTTATAATATACCCGTTTCTGGAAATTTGAATCCCCGGGAAGAGCCTCTCCCCCGTAACCCTCGTTTTATTTTTCACGAAATCGGCTCTTTTCCGATCCCTAATAAATTGACGCTCCTTTTCCCCTTCGCTATAGTTAGGAATAGTTATTTCTACAATGCAGGAGGGTCAACATGAATTTCGTCATATTCACTGCGGCTGCGATAGTCGTCATTTTTGCAGCGATTCAATTAAACAAATACGGAGACGTCATCTCCCAGAAATCCACGTGGAGCGGGGCTATGGTGGGTACCCTGCTTATAGGCGGGGCCACTTCTCTGCCTGAACTGACCACCAGTCTGACTGCCGTATACATCGATAATGCCGACATAGCCGTCGGAAATATGCTCGGGAGTAACGTGTTCAACGTCCTCATCCTCATGATTTTCGATTTTATTTATCGGAAACGGAAGGTTTTCAATACCGTAGAGCAGAGCACCCATCTCCCCGTCGCGTATACGGGTCTTGTGATGACGGCTCTCATTTCTGCCGCACTTCTGTGGCGGGATGCACCGGAACTGTTCAACGTGGGTATCGAAATGTATCTGCTCGTCGCCATCTACATTGTTGTAATGAAGACATCGGGGAACCCGGAAGAAGAGGCGGACGAGCCGACCTCTCCCATTACCTTGAAGCAGGGAGTGACCCGCTTCATCATAGCGGCTCTGGTCGTTTTTGTGGCAGGTAGTGCTCTCGCTGTCTATGGGGATCTGATTGCCAAGGAAACCGGAATGAACGCAAGTTTCGTCGGGAGCTTTCTGATCGCCGCTTCCACGTCACTTCCTGAACTGGTGACTGTGCTGGCTGCTTTCCGAATTATGAACTACTCGCTCGCCATAGGGTCGATTCTTGGCAGTAACCTTTTCAATCTTCAGCTGCTTGTCATCACCGACATTTTCTACAGAAAAGAAGCTATTCTGAACGTTGCCGATCCTTCTAACATTACTGTTGCCCTGCTTGGTCTTGTAATGATCGCCCTTACCATCTTCGCGCTGCAACGCACATCCGTTAAGCGTGTCGGGGCCTACGCCATACCTTCCGCCGTAACTGTTATTCTGTACTTTACAGCTTCTTATATCATGTTTTGAAATGCAGGCAAAAAAACAAACGCGTTTTCCGAAAGGCACACTTTGGGAAACGCGTTTTTGTATTAGTCCGAAATGATTACTTTATCTTTTTAACCTGACCTTCCGCCATGTCCCCGATCACCGGGAGATGATAACGTTCTTTGTTATAGGCTTTGTACATCAGGAAAACCCACAGAACCAGAGAAACGGGGGAAATCAGAAGACTGATAAGCCAGCCGATGAGAGGGATCATTCCGACGACAAGTCCGAGGATGAAAATACCCCCGAAAACGATAGTCGACTGCATGGCATGGAAGCGGATAAAGGAACTTTCTTTCTCGATAAGCAGAAAAATGATCCCCGTAATGAATCCGAGCAGATACGTCAGGAGACCACCGATGTTCTCTTCAAGACCAGTGGAGGAAGATGCCGGGGGACGTGTGTCATTCGCCATTGTTTTAACTCCTCTCCTTTTGGAAACTTGAAATGACTGAATTTTCAAAATATATGTTTATTATACACCATTTTTTTTCTTCTCACAAGGAAAGTTTCCGAATCTGCTTCTCCAATTCCCGGTAGGAAGCCGCCTCTTTCTCTTTTCCCAGTTCTTTATAAATTTTAGCCAGCCACTGGACCGTCCCGATTTTTTCCGGAGACATTTCGGAAGCGTACTGAAAGCATTCCAGCGCTTTTTCCTTCCAGTCGAATTCGTAATACAAAGCTCCGAGGTCTTCCATGCGATCGAGGTCTTCCTCCCACATTTCCATAAAGGATAACTTCTCTTTCAGTTCCTCCGCTTCGGCCTCCGCCCTACTGTCGAGTATGTCTCTGATTTCCCCGGGCGAGTAATGAGGAAGAGTGTTGCGGATAAGAGCTTTGAGCAGGGGGATTTCCTCTTTCGTATCATGTTTCAAAATTTCCTGGAGAAAGCTCCCCCACGCCGAAAGGGAGGTCAGACCCGGATTTTCTGAAAGGAGTACGTCTTCCACCATCCCGCGTTCCCGAATGCCTAAAGACATCTCCTGTCTCCCCGTCAGCAGAAACGCATCATTCAGCCTTTGTGCCGCTAAGTACCCTGAAAAAAGCAGCTGTTTCACTTCCCGGTCCTCCGGCGAAAATTCCAGAGCATGCTCGAGTATACGGAGCCGCTCTCCCGGAGAGAAAGCAGAGTCCAACTTGAATTCATATTCGCCCGGTACGATGGGTTTTTCCTGCCTCAGAAGAAGGCGAAAAGCTGTAATTTCGAGTGGGGTTTCACTTGGCAACATGGACAGTAAAGATTCATCACGATTATGGAAGAGGTATTTTTCAGCATACAAAGGATCTTTTTCCCACAGCTGTTCCGCGGGGAGATCGTAGATTTCTTCGAATTTCTGAAACTGAAGATCATGGGAGAGTTCTTTTACGAAGCGATGGCGGGGAGCGAAATCCATCAGCAGCCGTATAATCCGATAGGAATGGAACATTTTTCCCTGACGGCGGACTTCATAAAAAAGAGTTTTGATTTCCTGGAGAAGTTTCTTTTTCGGAAGGAAGGATTCCAGAAAAGTAAGGATATACGCCTGCTCCTGATTCGTATACTTACCGGAGAGGTGCTGGAGCAGTGAATTATACGTGGAGGCCGGAAAACGGCCACTGATGTTCAAATGATCGATCAGCGGGTGCGGAGCTTCGCATACCAGACCGTGACGGAAAGCACGACCGATGAACGAATTGTATTTTATCTTTTTTGCCTGAACGGCTGTTACATACTGTTCTTTGTAGAAAAACAGATAGTACATACTCCTGCCCTGCACTGCTTCCACTATTTGAGCACGTTCATAATATACGGCTCTCAAGGGTTCTATGACACGCTTATCCTTATTTTGAGAAAGAATCCATTCCTGTTCATTCATTATTGAAACCTCCCTTGACTTTGCTACACAATAACACATTCACTTTCATCTATACAAAAAAAGACCGGCCGTTACGCCCCAGAAAAGGTTACGCCGGCCGGACCCGCTCACGTGGCGACTATCCACTCCACGTTATATTCATCAAACACGTCCTTCATGAAAGAAGAAGGCTCCCTGTCTGTAAGAACCTTATCCACTCCTTCGAGGGATGAGAACGTGTAAAACCCCCGTTTTTCCAGTTTGGAATGATCAGCTACTACAATCACTTCCTCCGCTCGTTTCATCATCATTTTCTTCACGTAACCATCTTCCTCATGATAACTGGACAGACCTTCTTCAGAAATCCCGAACGTCCCGACAAACAGCTTATCCGCATAAAATTCCTCCAGTTTTACAAGTACCGAAGGACCGTAAAGAAACCGCTGTTCTTTATTCAACTGACCGCCCAGAAGATTGATATCGGCGTTCGTTTCGGCCAGAAGCTCCGCTGCATAAATGGAGTTGGTGACAGCTGCGAACCGGAGGACGTCAATGAAGGCGGAAATGGCCTGCACAGTCGTAGACGTATCAAAAATGATCGAGTCCCCTTCCCGGATGAGGGAGGCGGCAGCCCGGGCGATTTTTTTCTTTTCTGCACTGAACTTCTGAAGTCTGGCTGTATAATCCATGCGTTCCTTCCCGGATTTCGGGAGGATGGCTCCCCCGTGCATTCGGGTGACCTCTCCGCGCTCCGCCAGTTTTACAAGATCTCTTCGGGCAGTATCCCGGGACACCTGGAAAGAAGAACATATTTCTTCCAGGCGGACTCTCCCCTGTTCACGGATCATTACTATAATTCCTTCCAGCCGTTCTTCCTGATACATAGCATCACCTTTAAGTATTTATAAGTGATTGTAAGTCATTTTAAGTGTTTATGCAATAGAAAACGTTATAGGCGTTCGATAATAGTGGCGTTCGCTGTTCCCCCGCCTTCACATATAGCAAGTAATCCGTATCTGCCTCCCGTCCGTTCCAGGCGGTGCAGCAGCGTCGTCATAAGTTTCGTACCCGTAGCCCCGAGCGGATGCCCGAGAGCGATAGCCCCTCCGTCTTCGTTCAGCCTTCCGGGATCGGCTTTCGTATCCTCCAGCCAGGCCAGCGGCACGGAAGCGAAAGCTTCATTCACTTCATACGTATCCATATCTCCGATCGTCATCCCTGCCTTTTTCAGTACTTTCTCCGTAGCCGGGATAGGGCCTGTAAGCATCAGTGTCGGGTCGGATCCTGCAACGCTTCTTGCTATAATCCTTGCTCTCGGTTTCAACCCAAGCTCTTCCGCCTTCTCCCGGGACACAAGAAGTACAGCGGAGGCTCCGTCGCTCATCTGACTGGCATTCCCCGCTGTTATTACCCCGTCTTCGGTAAAAACGGGAGAAAGCCCGTTCAGCACTTCCGTGGTGGAACCTTCCCGCGGCCCTTCATCTCTGTTGAATACAGCTCCATCTTCCAGCTCCAGAGGAAGGATCTCTTTATCGAATCTCCCGTTCTCCTGGGCCAGAAGCGCCCGTTCGTGACTCGCGGCAGCGAAGGAATCCAGGTCGTTTCTTGAAAAACTCCATTTCGCAGCAATTTTTTCTGCCGAGATTCCCTGATTCACTATTTCATATCTATCCGTCAGCATGGGACTGGGAGCGACATCCCGGTAATTGGAAAACATCGGTTCCCGGGTCATACTTTCTACGCCTCCGGCGATGACGACATCCATATCCCCGCTCATAATAGCCTGCGAGGCGAAATGAACCGCCTGCTGACTGGATCCGCACTGGCGGTCGATGGTGACTCCGGGTACGGTAACGGGAAACCCTGCCATCAGACTCGCATTTCTCGCCACATTCCCCGCCTGTTCTCCGGTCTGTGTGACGGCTCCCAGTATGACGTCGTCCACTTCCTCCGGCAGTACTCCGGACCGCTCCATCAGCCCTTCAAGTGTCCTGGCCGCCAGTTCGTCCGCCCGAATATTGCCGAGACTCCCTTTCCTTTTTCCGACAGCTGTCCGCAGAGCTTCCACGATAACTACTTCCCTCATAATAACTTCCCCCTTTTTCCTGCTTTTCTTTATAATTCGTCATCGACGCGTGCGCACCTTCTTTTTTACGAGGAAAAGTCTTTATGGATCGCTGACTGCCTAAATAAAACCCCCGCTATTTTCCGAGGAAAATAGCGGGGGTTTCGTCTATTATTCTACTGTTACACTCTTCGCAAGGTTTCTCGGTTTGTCTACGTCACAGTCACGGTGAAGAGCTGCATAATAAGCAATCAGCTGCAGCGGAATAACGGATGCGAGTGGCGTCAGCAGATCGTGCACCTTCGGAATAGCGAATTCGTCGTCCTCTTCCTCAATACCTTTCATACTGATAGTGAGAGTATTCGCACCACGGGCCTCTACTTCCTGCACGTTGCCGCGGATCGACGGACTGACGCTTTCCTGAGTCGCAAGGGCGATCACCGGAGTCCCTTCTTCGATCAAAGCAATCGTTCCGTGCTTCAGTTCTCCCCCGGCGAAGCCTTCCGCCTGAATGTAGGAGATCTCTTTCAGCTTAAGAGCACCTTCCACACCGACGTAATGATCGATACTGCGTCCGATGAAGAAGCAGTTGCGTGTTGTGGAGAGGTATTCCCGAGTCAGATTCTCAAGTTCTTCTTTCTGGTCTGTCAATGCTTCCATAGCGTTCGCTGCAATGCCGAGCTCCTGCATAGGATCGAATTCAAGCTCGATACCTTTGGCACGGGCAGTGTCAACCGCAAGGATGGCAAGGACGGCTATTTGAGCCGTATATGCTTTCGTGGACGCTACAGCGATCTCAGGCCCCGCATGCAGATGAAGCGTGTAATCCGCTTCACGGGAAAGGGTGGAGCCCGGAACGTTCGTAAGCGTCAGTGCCGGATGACCTAGTTTCTTCGTCTGAACGAGCACAGAACGACTGTCCGCCGTCTCTCCGCTCTGGGAGATGAAGACGAAAAGCGGTTTCTCGGACAGAAGCGGCATGTTGTAGGAGAATTCACTCGCTACGTGGACCTCCGTCGGAATGCCGGATATCTTCTCCAGGAACTGCTTGCCTACAAGGCCGGCGTGATAGCTCGTTCCTGCAGCAATTATATAAATACGGTCGCATTCTTTCATTGCTTCGCGCACTTCCGGATCAAGCTTGATGCGGTCGTCTTCATCCTGATACTCCTGAATGATTTTACGGATGACAAACGGCTGTTCGTCGACTTCTTTCAGCATAAAGTGAGGGTACGTTCCTTTTTCGATATCCATCGAATCGATTTCTGCGGTGAAGGATTCTCTTTCGACCTCTGTGCCGTCAAGTTTCTCAACAGTCACGTCTTCCCGTTTCACGATCACAATTTCCTTATCCATAAGTTCCATGAATTCGTTTGTAGCCTGAAGACCGGCCATGGAGTCACTGACGACCATGTTGAAACCGTCGCCCAGGCCTACGAGAAGCGGGCTCTTGTTTTTTGCGACGTAAATCGTATCTTCGTCCCGGCTGTCGATAAGAGCCAGGGCGTAGGAACCGCTCAGAAGTTCAACCGCCTGACGGAACGCTTCTTTCGTATTGTCAGTCTTACGATGAAGCAGTTCAATCAGCTGTACGATGATTTCTGTATCCGTTTCACTCTTCAGCTCAACGTCTCCGAGGTACTCTTTACGGATCTGGTTATAGTTCTCAATCACACCATTATGAACGATAGTGAAGCGTCCGGAGTCGCTCTGGTGAGGGTGGGCATTCTCTTTGCTCGGCGCTCCGTGCGTCGCCCAGCGTGTGTGGCCTATACCGAGAGTCGCTTTCACGTTCGGGTCCACTTCTTCACGCAAAGCGGCAATTCTGCCCTTTACTTTAAAAACGTGCAGCTCTTCACCCGATAACGTGGCGATACCTGCCGAGTCATACCCGCGATATTCCAATTTCTGAAGACCTTCGAGCAAAATGTCCTTCGTGTCATCCTTACCAATATATCCTACAATACCACACATTGTGATGTCCTCCTCTAATAAGGAGCAGTCACCACCACCAGGGGCGAGACTGCCCCTTTCCCTGTTATTTTTGAACATTTTGTCCCTGCGCGTTGGACGAAGAGTCGCCTCTACGGTTTAGCACAGAAACAGTCGGTTGAAATGTCGGCAACCGGGAGGTATCCGCCGAATGATCTCGATGAACCTCCACCTCGTCAACTGCAGATAAAAACGTCCTGATCTGCAGTCCTGGCGCTTTACATTAATTACCCCTCACTGCTCCTTTCTCTTCTATAATGAATAGGCACCTTGTTCATTTAACCATTTTTTCCTCAATTAAACATATAAGTGCAACACTCTTATTTTACTCGAGGATAAAATGAAACGTCAATCTTTTTTACGTAAAAGCGCAGAAGTTACGACTAGGGCGTTACTTGCCGGTGAGAAACGGATGAGGGCTCCGGAGGTAACGATTCTCCCGCAATCGTTACCCCGGACCGTCACTCTTGACGCCGGATATAAAGATGAAACAGTTATACTTCCCCTCAGGCGAGCAAAAGCAGTGCGAAAGTAATGCAACCCGGCGTTCCAGCCTAAAAAAAAGCAGCGCGGACGTTGTTTCCGTCCACGCTGCTTCTCTAAATACTATCCTTACATTCCGAGCTCCTCTTCGACTACTTCGACTACTCTCTTCACGTAGGCTTCACATTCCTCTTCCGCAGGAGCCTCAGCCATAATACGGACGAGCGGCTCGGTGCCGGAAGGACGGACGAGAACACGTCCACTGTCGCCCATCTCATTTTCCACTTCCGCAATTTTTTCCTGGATCCGGTCGTTTGTAAAGACCGCTTTTTTATCTGACACTCTAACGTTCTTAAGGACCTGAGGGAATTTCTTCATTTCCTGGGCCAGGACCGAAAGTGGCTTGCCGGTGTCCCGGACCACGTTTACCAGCTGCAGAGCGGAAAGGATGCCGTCCCCTGTAGTATTATGGTCGAGGAAAATAATATGGCCGGACTGCTCCCCGCCTAAATTATAGTCGCCTTTGCGCATCTCTTCCATAACGTAACGGTCGCCGACGGCCGTCTTGTCACTCTTGATCCCTACTTTTTCGAGTGCCTTGTAGAACCCGAGATTGCTCATTACGGTCGAAACGACGGTGGATTTGTTGAGCATCATCTGTTCATTCATGAATTTCGCACAAATATACATGATGCGGTCGCCATCCACGAGCTGCCCTTTCTCATCTACCGCAATCAGACGATCTCCGTCTCCGTCAAAGGCGAGTCCGATATCTGCTTTCTTCTCCTTCACCAGTTCCTGAAGTGCTTCCGGACTGGTAGACCCACAGCCTTCGTTGATGTTCAGCCCGTCCGGGGTGGAACCTATAGAGGAGATCTCCGCTTCCAGGTCCGCAAACAGATGGGAAGCGATGGAGGACGTGGCCCCGTTCGCACAGTCGATAGCGATGTGCAAGCCGTCAAAGTCGTGATCCACCGTCTTCTTCATATGCTGCATATACTTCTGGACCCCTTCGAAATAGTCATTGATCTGACCGAGGTCGCTGCCGGATGGACGTGGCAGTTCATCTTCCTCCGCATCAATCAATGCTTCAATCTCTTCTTCCTGTTTATCCGAAAGTTTAAAGCCGTCCGAACCGAAAAACTTGATGCCATTATCTTCCACCGGATTATGGGAAGCCGAAATCATGATTCCCGCTTCCGCCTGCATAGCTTTCGTCAAATAAGCGACCCCAGGTGTGGAGATGACTCCGAGACGCATAACTTCCGCTCCGATGGAGAGCAGACCGGCGGCAAGAGCTCCTTCGAACATCTCTCCGGATATCCGGGTATCTCTCCCGATCAGTACTTTCGGTTTCTCCTGCCCTTTCGTAAGCGCATAACCGCCAAACCTTCCCAATTTGAATGCAAATTCCGGGGTCAATTCCTTGTTTGCGACTCCTCGCACCCCGTCTGTGCCAAAATATTTGCCCATGACTCTGTCCCTCGCTTCCTACTCGTTTGTAATTTCGATTTTTACTTCCACTGTCTCGGGTTCGATGGAGACCACGCCGTTTGGAACTTCCAATTCCACATCCTTACTGGTGGTTTCATCGAGACCCTCCGTATCAACAATACTTCCACTTACCTGATTGATATCATCAAGAACCTCTTTCGGCCCGTAAATAGTCGCCTTCTCGACAGATGAGGTGATTTTATCCACCTTCACACCGTCTTTCACCTCTCCTTCAGCCCGAAAGGCTACAGGTACTTCTTTTTTACTGCGGGATACAGGAACGTCGACAGTCACCGAAGCCGGTTCCACAATCACATTCAGTTCGTTCCCTTCCTCATCATATACTTTAACGGGTGTCTCTCTCTTCTCTATCGAAGTGTCCACACCTGCCAGGTTAACGATCGATTTCACGACCGCCACCTCCGAGAGGACAGAAGCCGCTCCCGTCACTTCCACAGTGGAAGGGTTGATATCAGCTTCCCCTACTTCGAATTCACTTCCCATCTGGCTTTCATTTATAAAATCCGCACTTATATTATGTGTCTCGCTCATCCGGCGTTCTATCGTCACTTCGACGGTTTTGGGTTCCACGTTTACCTGCACCTGATTCGAAATTCCGGAGTGCTGGATACGCACCTCATGAACGCCTGCGCCGAGACCGTTCAATTCCACGTAAAGGGAAAAATTCTGCTGACGGGCAGCCGGAGCGACCTGACTCGTAGGACCTTCAAGCATAACGTCGGCGACCTGCGGTACGCCGGTCACTACAAGTTCCTCGTCCTCAAGCTTAATATCCACCGGCACGTTTTCCGCCATTTCTTTATCCGTAGAACTTCCGTTTAGAAAAGTCGGGTCTGTCCCCTCCGTGCTCTCTTCACTCACGGAAGCCCACATGAGGATGGCGAGGAACAGGGAAAGAATTCTTATAAACCACGTGCTGCGTAACCATTTATCCATTCTTCTTCCCCCTCCAGTTCCACGATTTATTTGCAGGGGTCTTCGAGGTCACATCAAGAGCGGAGTGCAGTACTTTTCTAAGAGATTCCTCATCCAGATTCCGCTGCAGTTCTCCGTTGACCGTACAGGACATATTCCCGGTTTCTTCGGACACAATAATGGTCAGGGCATCGGTCACCTCGCTGATCCCCATCGCCGCACGGTGTCTGGTACCAAGTTCCTTGGAGATAAAGGGGCTTTCCGATAGCGGCAAATAACAGGCGGCCGCCACAATTTTATTGCTTTTCAGTATGACCGCCCCGTCATGAAGCGGAGTGTTCGGTATGAAGATATTTGTAAGCAGTTCGTTCGTCAGTTCTCCGTGCACCGGGATACCGGTTTCCACGTAATCTCCCATACCTGTTTCTCTTTCAATGGTAATCAGTGCCCCGATACGACGTTTTGCCATATAGTTGCATGACTTAAGTATTGCTTCGACGGAACGTTCTGTGTTTTCCTCCTCCGCCGAGCTTCTGCTGAAGAAACTTCCTCGTCCCAACTGTTCCAGCGCCCGCCTGAGTTCAGGTTGGAACAATATGATAATAGCAAGAAAACCCCAGGCGATCGCCTGCGACATAAGCTCCCGTAATGTCGTAAGTCCAAACAGGTTACTGAGCAGCCAAATTCCAAGGATGAGAAACACACCTTTTAACAGTTGAACAGCTTTCGTTCCTTGAATAAGCATAATCAGCTTATATATGATGAACCAGACCAGGGCTATGTCGATGGCGATTACGATATAATCGAATAACGTATGAGCCTCACCAAACATGCCGACACTTCCTTCTGTATGAATATCGATCTCAGAAACTTTTTTAATTATATCATATTTGCCATTTCAAAAGAAAAGAATCACCGGGGTGTTATTCCGGTGATTCCTCTCCCATGGAAAAAACTTCTTCTGCAAAGTTTCTTACGTGGTACCACATCCATTCGAATACCTGGTTCACGTAATTCAGCTCTCCACTCACGTAAGCCTGGAGTTCTTCGCCTTCCGTGGCTTCCCTGGAAGTGTCTCCTTCTATCAGCTGGCCGTTTATCAGTGTTACATCTCCGTCGACACGTCCCTGGACCTTCAGATCTCCGTTCCGTACCACCAGATCGCCTTCCACCGTAATATCTTCCGGAACGACTACCGTTCCTTCTTCGATGACCACACCTTCCTGCTTGGAAACCGTAACCTGATCTTCCTGGTTCCAGGCAGAAAAGATTCCGCTGGCCATAAGCAGCATAAAGACGGCTGCTGCCGAAACGAGAGGATGGTGGCGGAACCACTGGATCCACGTAGTACGCTTCCGGTTACGCGGCAGCTCACTCATCACCCTGTTCGTGAAGGATGAAGAGGCAGTGACTCCCGTCTTATCTGAAGCCAGCGTATCCGCTCTTTTCAGTTCATGAAAATGTTCCTGACATTCCTCACATCGCTGCAGATGGTTCCCGAGGATCCTCTGCTCCTCTTCTGTCAGCGACTCATCCAGATATTTATGCATCAAGTATATCATGTCGTTATCACACTTCATCTATTTTCACCCCTTACACATTCCGAAGCTTTTTACGTAAAATTTCTCTGCCGCGGTGAATTCTCGTTTTCACCGTTCCAACCGGCATATCAAGTACTTCAGCTATTTCCTGAAGGGATAATTCTTCGAGAAACCGTAAAACAATAACACTTCGGTATATCGGAGGGAGAGCGGTTATTTCTCTCTGTATATATCCCCGCAGCTCAAGGTTCTCCACCTGTTCCTCCGGCAAAGCCTCATCCGTCGCCAACTGGTCATGCATACTCAGACCGTCTGTCCCTTTTATATCAGCGTCGAGGTGATAATCGGGTTTTTTCTTTCTGATCCGGTCAATCGTCAAATTCGTCGCAATCCGGTACAGCCACGTAGAGAACTTTCGTTTTTCATCAAAGCTTTCGATGTTGGTGTAGGCCCGTATAAACGCTTCCTGAGCCAAATCCTCCGCTTCCTGGCTGTTGCCGATCATACGGAAGCATACGAAATACACTTTGTTTTGATAAAACGAGACAACGTCCTCAAACGCCTGTACGTTACCTTTTTTCACTTCTTTGATTCTTTCTGCTATGAAAGTTTCCATCTCACTATACCTCCGCTTTCACTGCGGTTCTTATATGTACGAATAACTCGTCCGGAAGGTTTCATCATATTATTTTTTAAACGGGGGCAGGTGCCGCTTATTCATTATAACAGCCTGCATCCTGGGGATGCAGGCTGTTGTATCAGAAACTTTATGTCAGCTTCTCACCGAGCAGGGAACCCATAAGCCCCACCGCCATGGAAGCCGTTTTATTTTTTTCATCGAGGATCGGGTTCACTTCCACGAATTCTGCCGAAGTGATTCTTTCCGAGTCATGCAGCATCTCCATCGCCAGATGACTTTCCCGGTAACTGAAGCCGCCCATGACCGGTGTTCCTACTCCAGGTGCTTCTTCCGGATCCAGGCTGTCGAGGTCGAGGCTCAAGTGTACGCCGTCCACTTTGCGGCTTTCCAGATAATCAAGAGCATCCTGCATCACCTGCGACATACCGAGACGGTCCACTTCATGCATGCTGAACACTTTAATGCCTTTCTCCCTGATCAATTCCCGTTCCCCTTCGTCCACGGAACGTGCACCGATAACAACGATGTTTTCAGGTTTCAGTTTAGGCTGATACCCGTGGATATCTGTAAGACTTTCATTGCCTATCCCTATACTTGCAGCCAGCGGCATCCCGTGAATATTACCGGAAGGAGAAGTTTCTCCGCTGTTCAAATCCGTATGGGCATCATACCAGATCACGCCGAGGTTCCCGTAATGTTTTGAGATACCGGCAAGTGTCCCCATGGCAATGCTGTGGTCGCCTCCGAGCACAAGAGGGAACCGTCCTTCCTGAACGACGTCATCCACCTTTTGCGCGAGCGCGACGTTGCCCTCTCTGACCTCTTTAAGATTACGGAGATTCTCTTTCTCACTTGTTTCCTCCGTTTCTTCGGAAGGTTTGGAAATGACCAGGTCTCCGAGGTCTTCTATATCATATTTCAACTGTTCCAGTCTTTCAATTACTCCCGCATAGCGGATGGCACTCGGGCCCATGTCCACACCCCGGCGATTTTGACCGAGATCCATAGGTACACCAATGATCGACAACTTCCTGTTCATAGTACAATTCCTCCTTCATCGGGCTGCTTTCTATTGTAGCTAAAATTCACACAATGACTCAACTGCACATTTTTGTGCATAAACATGCGTTTCCTTCCGGTTTCAAAATAACGTTCCGTCTATTATAATGGTAGGTATAACCAATAGAACGAACAGCTACTTGCAGGAAAGGTCGTGCCCTATGAAAACAGCCTCACAGTTACTATGGGAAGGGATTGAAAATAAGATAACAGACTGGCAGGCCCGCCCCTTTGTCGTGGAATACGACCTGGCCGACTTTCTGAAGCAGACGAGAGAGCAGCTTCAAGTCATGGAATTTACGGAGGCGGAACAGCTTACGGAGAAGTTTCTTCTCTTCCTTGACCGAACCGGCACGAAGAGATAGGAAAAATCAGAATGGAGACCGTTGCTGCGACAGATACAGACGGAATTCCCTCTGCTCACTTCACCACTCCGTACAACGGGGGACCGGTTTCCCGACACGAAGTTACCGCTGCTGCTTATCATTGACGATGATATAGAGTTCATCACTTTTATGAAAGATTTCCTGGAGCAGCATGGATACCAGGTTCTTGCATCGCTTACCGGAAAAAAAGGTCTCGAATTATTTTATGATTTTCACCCTGACCTTGTGCTGATTGATTACATACTGCCGGATACAGACGGGGTGGCTCTGCTGACTCAAATCGTTGAGAAGGCCCGTAATGAATTCACCCCTGTCATCATGGTCAGTGCGCACAATTCAAATGAACACAGGGCCCTCTCCTTTAATCTGGGGGCGACTGATTTCATCGGAAAGCCGGTCAGAACCGATGTATTGCTTCCATTTCTGAAAAATCGTCTTGCCTCGCGGGAACAGATTCTTGCCCATATTCTGCAGGACGAACTGACCGGCGCTTTCAATCGAAAGTTTTTAGAGAAAAAACTGAAGGAGCAGTCGGCTCTCTTCCATAAGGAAAACGGGTACACCTTTTCTGCGGCCATGGTGGATCTCGATCATTTTAAAAAAGTCAATGACACATACGGCCACCACACGGGGGATCAGGTTCTGGAGACGTTTGTGAAAGTATTTGAGCAGATGAAAACATCAGGAGAGACGATCAACCGTTATGGAGGGGAAGAATTTGTTGTGATCTTCCCGGGTGCTTCTGCGCAGGAGGCGGATGCAAGAGTGGAAGAATGGAGAAATCGCTTTTCCTCCATTACATTCACTTCAGAGGACGAACAGTTTCACGTCCATTTTTCGGCAGGAATCGCGCAGTTTTCGGATGTCCCCGGAGGAGAAAGCATCCTCGAACGGGCAGATAAAGCTTTGTATCATGCCAAGAGTACCGGCAGCAACCGTACTGTTTCCCATCCTCACATACCGGCTTCTGCCCTTGATGCAGAAACGATTACACTACTCATCGTCGAAAATGATACGAGCGTGCGACAGCAGCTGGAAGACTTTTTCTCCACTCGCTCTTTTATCAGCGATAAACCGGTACGGGTCATCACTTTCCATACCCGACAACAATTTCTCGAGGAAGACTGGTATCATCCGGAAGAGGATTATGTACTGCTGCTGGCAAGTTCTATCGGTATCGATACACTGCCTTTTCTCAAAACGAAATACGATTTCCGGAATGTAGCGGTTATGATTATGACCGGAGAAGAGGAAACGGAAAGAGTGGAAGAAGCACTGAGAGAGGAAGCCGAAGATTATCTGTTGAAACCTTTCCGACTGGAAGATCTCGGCGAATGGCTCGACGGAGTAGCCGATAGAATGTTCATATAGCTCATACAAAAAAGGAGTTTCTCCGCGAGAAACTCCTTTTATTTATCTATTCTTTTATAAAAAGTGAAAATGTAATGGAGCCTAGCGGGATCGAACCGCTGACCTCCTGCGTGCAAAGCAGGCGCTCTCCCAGCTGAGCTAAGGCCCCGATGGAGCGGGAGACGGGATTCGAACCCGCGACCCCCACCTTGGCAAGGTGGTGTTCTACCGCTGAACTACTCCCGCAATGAAGCAGTGAGCCATGGAGGGCTCGAACCTCCGACCCTCTGATTAAAAGTCAGATGCTCTACCAGCTGAGCTAATGGCTCGTAACAATAGAAAATTCGTTAATGAAAAAATAAAAAAAGGCTGGGCTAGCTGGATTCGAACCAGCGCATGACGGTACCAAAAACCGTTGCCTTACCGCTTGGCCATAGCCCAACAATTCTGTAATCATAAAGCTTCACAAATGGAAACATAAAAAAGTGGAGGGAGCAGGACTCGAACCTGCGAACCCGATGGGAGCGGATTTACAGTCCGCCGCGTTTGGCCAACTTCGCTATCCCTCCGTAATAAAGGACTCTGCTGGTGCCGGCCAGAGGACTTGAACCCCCAACCTACTGATTACAAATCAGTTGCTCTACCAATTGAGCTAGGCCGGCCGACTATGGTGGAGGATGCAGGGCTCGAACCTGCGACCCCTTGCTTGTAAGGCAAGTGCTCTCCCAGCTGAGCTAATCCTCCAGTGAAATAGTGGTGACCCGTACGGGATTCGAACCCGTGTTACCGCCGTGAAAGGGCGGTGTCTTAACCACTTGACCAACGGGCCTGGTTTCGTTTGCGAGAGCTTCCAGCCGGATTTGAACCGGCGACCCCTTCCTTACCATGGAAGTGCTCTACCACTGAGCTATGGAAGCAATTTGGCTCCACCGGTAGGATTCGAACCTACGACAAATCGGTTAACAGCCGATTGCTCTACCACTGAGCTACGGTGGAATATTGGTTGCGGGGGCAGGATTTGAACCTGCGACCTCCGGGTTATGAGCCCGACGAGCTGCCAGACTGCTCCACCCCGCGCTGATTAAAAAAAACGATGTGGCAGCGCCCTACTCTTGCGGGGGGTAACCCCGACTACCATCGGCGCGGAAGAACTTAACTTCTGTGTTCGGCATGGGAACAGGTGTGACCTCTTCGCTATTGCCACCACATCTAGGAAGGAATGAACCTTCAAAACTGGATAAGAAACATACGACCAACGTATAGAGAAGATCTCGATGGATTAGTATCCGTCTGCTGCACGTGTCGCCACGCTTCCAC
>NZ_FTOK01000034.1:0-1009 GCF_900156705.1 Salimicrobium salexigens
CCTTTAATATTAAAGGTGGTGGAATGATGAATGAGTCGATCAAGGATAGCTGTAGCTAATACTTCGTCACCAAAAATCTTTCCCCATTCCACGTAGGACTTGTTAGATGTCACAATCATAGCTCCATGCTCATATCTCCTGGATATGATTTGAAAGAGTGTGTGCGCACTGAGTTCATCAAAAGAAAAATATCCGATTTCATCCATGATCAATAATTCTGGACGACTGTAACGTTTAATAATCCGTTGGATTACTCCTTGTTTATCTGCTTTCTGGCACTCAGCTATAAAGTCATTTGCTGTAATAAATAAAGCTTGATGGCCTTGGGTTAAAGCCTCAAAAGCCATGGAAATAGCCAAATGTGTCTTGCCTACACCTGGGGGACCCAAAAGGAGAATGTTATTTCCATGATGAATATACCCTCCAGATAAGACTTCTTTCACCCGGCGTTCATCTACACTAGGTTGAAAACTAAAATCAAAGTCATGGATGCTCTTGATATAAGGAAGCTTAGCTTTTTTAATTCGTTTCTCCAACTCTATTTTTTCTTTCTGTTCCATTTCTTGAGATAAAAGAGTGAATAAGAAGTCTGAGTATGGTACATTATTTTTAGATGCGTCTTCGAGAAGACCATCGATTTGATTGGCTGTATAATGCCAACCAATCTGATGTAAGCGTTCAACGAGAAGGTCCGTGTTCATTCTTGGTCACCGCCTTCGAGTTGCTCATACATGTGAAGGGAACGTCGTTCCACTTCTATGTCAGAGGACTGTAAACGGCTGTGGGTCGGCAAACCAACAGTAGTCGTGTGCAGTCCTTTATAATGTTCAAGATTAATATGGTCTCGAGCTTTTCCTGTCATTAGTGGATGCTTGGCGATGCATTCGTAGGAATCGTAAACTTCAAGGTGATGATCAAGTGTCTCTTTAATTTTTAGTTCCTTACCCACGTACCGGAAAGGTACGGAATATCGTTTCCCTTGGTAAGAGATAAAACAGTCTTTACTCAC
>NZ_FTOK01000020.1:0-5836 GCF_900156705.1 Salimicrobium salexigens
ATTACCGCCAGTTAGGGTGTTTAGAGTGTTCAATCCATGTTCAATCTTGAATGTTGATGAACACTCTCCTAAAGCATTGAGACTGTAGAGGGAAACGAACAACCTTTATTTTAAAGTTACACTACATATGACTTATGATATCTATAAGGGAAAGGGAACACTGGTCATTCGTAAACAAATGACGAACGTTTTGCTACAAATAATTCGGTGATTTGAGATCTACCCTAGGATGCCTTTTTTTGTGTTATTGAATTATTGTAGTATTGAGTTAATGTGCAATTGAATCATTGTGCTACCGTATTACTAATAACTTAATTTAATGAACAAAGAAGTAGATAACCAGAAGGGGAGGAAATCATTCTTTCAAAACGGTAAAGGAGGAGAAGCAACGATGAAACGAATCCTGACGACAGTTAGTTTACTTGCATTAATTATTATACTTACCGCTTGTGGAGAAGAAAGTTCAGGTACTGATGAGCAGGAACAGAACTCTGGAGGTGCTGATGGAGAACTGAAGATTTACACCACGGTTTACCCTCTTCAATTTTTCGCGGAGCGGATCGCCGGGGAGGACGCTTCTGTAGAATCGATTCTTCCTCCGGGATCGGATCCTCACACGTATGAGCCGACGTCCAAAGAGATGGTGAAAATGGCGGAAGCTGATGCGTTCATCTATAGCGGAGCCGGGCTGGAGTCCTATGCCGAACAGATATCGGATTCGATTCAATCAGAAGATGTCGAAATACTCGAAGCATCAAAAGGAATCGACTTAGAAGAGCATGTCCATAATCACGGGGAAGAAGAAGGAACGCATGAAGAAGAGCATGCACATGAGGAAGAAGCAAGTGACGGGGAAGATGCCCATGCCGGACATAACCATGGAGAGCAGGACCCGCACATCTGGCTCGATCCGTTCCATCCAGTTGGCTGAGCATGTGAAAGATATGCTGGTTGAAGTCAGACCGGATCAGGAAGAAATGTTCAATGAAAACTTCGAGGAATTGAAAGGGGAACTTGAAAGCCTCGATCAGGAATTCCACGACAAACTGGAGAGTGCCGAGAAAAACAAGATCATCGTCTCCCATGCCGCATATGGATACTGGGAACAGGCGTATGGAATCGAGCAAATTGCTGTATCGGGATTGAGCCCTACCAACGAGCCGTCCCAGAAGGGGTTGGAAACGATCATCGAGACGGCTGAACAAAATGACCTCGATCACGTATTTTTCGAGCAGAATGTCACGCCTAAAGTTGCTGATGTCGTGAAGAAGGAAATCGGAGCCGAAGCTTTGCGCCTGCACAATTTATCTGTCTTGACCGAAGAAGATGTGAAGAACGAAGAAGACTACTTCACGCTTATGCAGCGTAACTTAGAGACATTGATGGAAGGTTTGTCGGAATAAAGGCACAAACACTCAGCCTGATGAAAAACGTATGAGTCGAAGTTTTCCGTGAGTAAGCGATTATGTAGACAGGTGGCACCGCTCGGTTTGTATAGCCGACAACTGAAATGAGAAAAAGAAGCCGCGTCGCTCTGAAGAAGAGAACGATGCGGCTTCTTTGTTATATCCGTTCTGTATCAAATACCGGCTAATGATAACAGGAACGTTGTAAGACAGACGATGACAAGCAACCCCAGACTGTATTTCAACGTCATCTGAAACAGTTCGGACTCATGCCCCGTTTCCTTGACCGCTGCGGTCGCAATAGCGATGGATTGAGGGGAAATCAGTTTAGCCATGACGCCACCTGCTGTATTGGCTGCCAGTAACAGGGAAGGGTCGGTCATGATCTGATTCGCCGTAACGACCTGCAAATGCCCGAACAATGCGTTGTTGCTGACGACAGACCCGGTGATGAAGACTCCGATCCACCCAAGAATCGGGCTGAACAGCGGAAACAGATCTCCGGTCTTCGCCAGAGCGAGCCCGATGGTAGAGCTGAGTCCGGCGAAGTTCGAAAGATTGGCGAAAGCCATGACGAAACAGATCGTCAGAACCGGAATCCATAGTTCTTTGACGGTGAGCTTCAACGACTTCATACCTTCAGGCAGAGTGATGGCAGAGCTGAACCATCCGGTAAGCAGGACAGCCACCAGAATCGCCGTACCTGTTGCAGATAACAGATCCAGTTTGAACAGGGCATCCAGCGCTGTGACGTCGGCTGCGATCGGCGGTGCTTTCTGTATCTCCTGGTGGAGGAAAGGGACCGGTAAGTAAGCGGTCGTCCATTCCAGAACCCCGCCCGCGCTGAACAGAGCTTTGAACGCAGGCAGGCTCCACAGAGTGATGGTCGCAGTCAGAATATAGAAAGGAGACCAGGCTTTGATGATCTCTTTGATGGTGTAGGTTTCTCCCTGCTGGACTGCTGGTGCGTTCTCTTCCCGGTGTATGTGCTTCGGTTGCCATTTTCTTAAGAACAGGGCAAGGCCGCCCATGCTCAGTAAAGCAGCCAGAATGTTCGCAAGCTCAGGGCCGAGGAAGAGAATCGTGAAGATCTGAGTCCCTGTATAGATTCCGCTTACTACGAGTAAGGCAGGTAATGTTTCTCTCACCCCTTTGATGCCGTTAAGAATAAACACGAGTAAAAATGGAATGATGAATGAAATCATCGGCAAAATATAAACGAGTGTTCTCGACAGTTCCATCGTTTCCAGATTCCCCATCTGCGCTCCTACAATCACGGGGACACCGATAGCCCCGAATGCTCCGGAAGCCGCATTGGCGATCAGACATAGTGCCGCGGCTTTCAGAGGACGGAAACCAAGTTCCACGAGCAGAGCAGCACTGATGGCGATCGGCACCCCGAAGCCTGCCGCCCCTTCGAGGAAGGCGTTGAAACTGAAACCGATCAGCAATAACTGCAGTCGCTGGTCATGGGAAATGGAAGCGATACTCGAACGGATTACGGTGAACTTCCCTGTATGAACAGCGATTTTGTATAACCAGACCGCCATGATGACGATGTAGCCGATCGGCCACAGGCCGTTGGCGATTCCGTGCAAAGAAGCGGAAATGGCTTTTGCTATCGGCATATCGAAAAACAGAACAGCTACGAAAATACTGAGGATCAGGGTAAGGAAAGCAGCCAGGATCCCTTTCATTTTTAACCGTGTCAGTGCCAGAAAGAAGAAGAAGATCGGCAAAGCTGCAAGAATGGAACTGATGAACACGTTTCCGAACGGATCATACTGTTGTAACCACATAAGGCATCGCTCCTTTCTAAGGTGAATTTAGACGTTTATCAGTGTTCGAAGTTGGAGGTAAGGATACCCTTCAGTACGGTTGCGCTATGGTTGAACTGTTCCTGCTCTTTTTCATTCAGGCTTACTTCGACTACATCACGGATGCCTTCCCGGTTCACGATTGCCGGAACACCCATGTATACATCTTCGGTTCCGTATTCGCCGTCGAGGTAAGCACTCACGGTCAAAATGACATTTTCGTTATTGAGGATGGCTTTCGTCATACGGGTGAGCCCCATAGCGATGCCATAGTACGTAGCACCTTTTTTCTCGATGATATGATAGGCAGCATCACGTACATTGACGAAGATCTCTTCAAGATCCTCTTTGCGGTATTTGTCATAGCGGTCTACCATTTCAAGGATAGGTACGCCTCCTACAGTTGCATGACTCCATACCGGCAATTCCGTGTCCCCGTGTTCTCCGATGATGTTGGCGTGAATGTTAGATGGGGTAACATCGAAATACTCTCCGAGAAGATAGCGGAATCTGCTGGAATCAAGAATCGTTCCGCTGCCGATGACTTTTTCTTTAGGAAGGCCACTGAATTTCCACGTTGCGTACGTAAGGATATCCACCGGGTTCGTCGCTACCATGAAGATCCCGTTGAAGCCGCTGGCCATAACGTCCGATACGATTTTCTTAAAGATAGCAAGGTTCTTTTTGACAAGATCGAGCCTGGTTTCTCCGGGCTGTTGGTTGGCACCTGCACTGATACATACGATATCCGCATCTTTACAGTCTGCATACGTACCAGCCCATGTTTTCGTAGGATGGGGAGCGAATACTTTCCCGTGATTCAAATCCATCGCGTCTCCCATAGCTTTGTCTTCATTGAGGTCGATGATGACGAATTCTTCTGCGACAGCCTGGTTGAGCATGGAGAATGCGTAACTGCTTCCTACGGCTCCTGCGCCTATAAGTGCAACTCGATTAACATTTTCTTTAGTCATGTGAAATCCTCCTCGATTCTATCTTTGTAAAATTTATCACATGTTCATTGTCCAGCATTTCCACGGTTAACTCAATAGCGTGAATCAATTTCATAATTGCTTTCTTAAAAAACGTTCAGACCTCCAGAATTCTTTGCCCTTCTATTTTTAAAAATTTAGGAAGCGGTGATCTTCTGATCCATCGTGCTGGTTAACCGGTCCACGGCTAACTTTGATGCATTATAAACCAGCGTGACTAGCTGGAAATGCATCTTCGCTTTCGGTCCCGTCCGTTGCCGGACATTATTCAACATAAAGTATCCTTTCAGGTAGCCGATGACTCGTTCCACAGCGGTGCGACGTTTGTAGATGCTGTTCCATTTTTGGGACCCTCGGGCCGGGGCGCTATACTTGCGAAGATTCTGGGTCCGTTTGATCTTATACACTTTCTGACATACCCCTTCATACTGAAGCGGGCATTCGTTACATTCTTTAGGCGCTGTATATTTCAAGGTATCGTATGTCTCATCATAGCTGTCATAACGGTAGGAGTGTTCCCGGACGCAGGTGGGAGCGAAGTGCTCATTGAATCCTATCATCTCCTTCTCGTTCCTGCGGTTATAGGCGATCACTGCGTAGAGTCCCACGTCATCCAGCTGATGATAGATCGGACGATAATCATATCCGGCATCGAAGGTCCCGTACCGTAACGGCAGGTTCCGGTCCTCCGGGAGATTCTTCAGCAAGGGAATAGCTGCCTTCCCGTCATTCAGATTTCCGGACGTCATCAGCGATAAAAGGATGTACTGGCTCTGCGTCCCCACAGCGATGTGGCCTTTATATCCGAACCAGAACACATTCTTCCCTTCGCTGTTTTTCTTGATGCCCCACGCCGGCTCCAGAGGAGCCTGGCTCATCAAGGCAGAGGCCGAAGCAGTGCGCTGGTCCTCGATCGTTTTTTCGTAAAGAGGGAGATCAGCTTCCCGTTCCCGTTTTTCTTTCAGCCATTGGTCACGCTCGGCCTTGGATTTGCGTCCACGCTTTTTCGGTTCCGGCTTCGGTTTCTTTTCCTGCTTTTTGGCCTGGTCCCGTGCTTCGAAATGGGTCGCATCGATGGCGACCGTATCATCCTGGATATACCCTTCCTTCATTGCCTGGTGGACGATGTCCTGACCGACGTCCCGGAGGACATCAGCTTCCTGGATCTTTTCCTGGATACGGGTATAGGAAGCTTCCGAGGGGACACGATCCGAGAGAAGAAATCCACAGTCGAACCGGAAAAACGGATCCTCGTTCAGGCGCCGGACCAGCTGTTTGATATCGGGGATCCTTTCCACCACACGGATGATCAGCGACTGGACCATCGCTCCGTAGTTCAGCTCCGCAGGTGCACCACGACGGGATTTCTTAACCACGACAGCCATGACGGGGTCCAGATTCAGGGAGGATAAGATGGCCTCATACCGGTGGGTAGGTTGCATGTCATATAAATCGGTGATGTCAAATAAGCTCTCTTGCCTTATAATGGACATAGGGAGTCCCTCCAGTCTTTTTGGTAGTTGTGGTGAACCACCATTATACAAGACTTGGGGAGGTACTTCCTTTTTTACGTCTTGAACCCATTGGGGGCCAAGGGCTGAGATTTATGAAATTGATTCAA
>NZ_FTOK01000032.1:0-1146 GCF_900156705.1 Salimicrobium salexigens
TACGTGGAATGGGGAAAGATTTTTGGTGACGAAGTATTAGCTACAGCTATCCTTGATCGACTCATTCATCATTCCACCACCTTTAATATTAAAGGAGATTCCTACCGATTACGGGAAAAGAAAAAAGCTGGCATACAGCCAGCTAACCTGCGGTGATATGAGGGAATTTGATTTCGTTGAAATCAGGGAATTTCAAACCGTTGTTGACACTTGTAACTGATCCCTTATGTAACGCGGGTATCGTTTAGACATTTCTTCTAAGAATATATGGGCCATGCCCTTGTCTTCGAATGCTGCTTTCACCGTTTCTTTATAGGCATCAATTCCTTTCCATTTGTTTCTGGAGTGATCCGTGTTTCTGATCAGCTCACCTTTCCCTCGGGGAATCAGATGAGTCGCTATATGGGCGCCCCCGGGAGTCTTTTCGATAATCAAGCACCCATCCTCTTCTCGTACATACACGATGTTATCTTCGTTCGGCTTATACGTTCCCAACGGAACGGTATAACGATTAGAGAGGTACTTGATAATATTGTTCTTATGAACGGTTCTTGTTATAATAGATTTGTTGGAACTCTCGAAGGAGAGTTTGGCAGAGACTTTTCGTAAGTGTGGCTTTTCTAGGGCGAACACTTCGACAGGTCTCTTTTTTATTGTATTGTGAACCTGATAGTTCCCTTTCTTCTCCAACCATCTCCAACACTTTTCATTCCAACTTTCAATAGTGTGGAACACACGGTTTTTCGCAAAATTCATTTTGATAAACTTCACGACATTCTCCACTTTTCCTTTGTTTTCTGTGACAGTCATGAGCTTGTCCTGGTCGTACACGATTTCTTCTGTCCTCCCGCCGTAATAGTTGAACGCATTCTCATGACTCCTTAAGACATCCCGTGTTGTGAAAGGACGCTCCTGCCATTCCGCGTATTTATAACGAGAATGAGATAAGACAAAAGCAATGACATAAACCTTCATAATTTTACCTTCTGTCGTTTTCACTTTGGACTCCCCGAAATCTACTTGCATCTGATAGCCTTTCGGCAATTCCTCAATCTCTTCATAAGAGCGATGCGTTAACTCTTTGGGAATGTGGTGCTCGTCTCTCAATTCTCTGACATACGTGCGAATCGTACTTTCTCCTGCTTC
>NZ_FTOK01000023.1:0-5046 GCF_900156705.1 Salimicrobium salexigens
CGGTAGCGAACAAAAAGGTATCTTTCTGGGTTGTTATCATCGTTGCTGTATTGCTTAGAACGCTCAATTAAAGCTGCAATTATATCTGCTAGATGGTCATCAATGGGTATTTTATGACCTATTACATAGGTTTTTTCTATATCTGTGGTAAGGTTTGGTTTTCCATTTATTCTACCTAAAGAATCCTGCGTCAATCCCAATGTATCACTTATGCGAAGTCCAGTTTTGAAAGCAATCCATACAATTGGCTGTACATCTGGATGAAGATCATTTAGATTATCAAACAGTTGTTCCAATACATAGTCAGGTATGTAATTAATATCATCATCTGATTTTTTAGGGACAGTAGGAATGTCTTCAGAATAAATTAGGCGATGCACGGTTTTTTTAGGTGCGAAATCTTCGAACTTCTCGAAAGTTTGAAGGTCTCTAATAAAGTTACGAATAAGCTTTAATGCCTTATTAATATAGCTTTTCGGATTGGTAAGTTTCGTTGTATGTTCATTTAACTCTTCTAGGTACTTTTCCAAATGTTTTCTTTCAAGTTCTCTCAAATCATTCCATTTAGGATTTTGTTTTGAAATTGAGTTCAAAAAATTACCAACGAACACTTTATACTGTAACGATGTACCCCAAACGAAATTTTTGCCACTGATTAGACGGCCTTTTATATATTCTTTAAATACTTTGCGAAAACTGTTGTTCTCAATTCCTAAAAAATCAATGTAATAAGAAGTTGATGAAACATTGAATCCAAAATCGTATCTTTTATTCAGCTCCCGTATATCCCATCGATCCTTCTCCCATTCATCACGAGTATCCGTTAGTCGTAAGAGTGGATTATATATCATTCGGATAGATTTGGCTGGTAACGTCTTGGCATTGATTTCTTCCCCCCTTAGAGTCGTAATATACCTTGTCTTTATTCCTTTTCGATTCAGCCAAAATATCCATAGCTTTTCCTCTTTTTCAATGTCTAAATCAAGAAGGGAAGTGAGATTTGGATGCCTTTCTTCTAAATATTCACCCAGTAATTTTACGCTATGATTTAGACCTTTAAATAAAGACCGTAATGCCCAACGGTCTGAAAAAAGTTGACTAAAAAAAACAAATTTCAGTTCCATATTGATGGTGGAACTATCGCATTCAAAGTAAAGGTTATGTGCTATTCTCTTTGTATTCGTATCTTTAAAATTAGGGACCTTGGCAATCTCATGTATATTCCAAACATCATTGACTAAAAAGTAATCATCATTTACAACTCTTCTCGCTACTTTTCCATTGTCGGATATCTCTTTAACCTCGTAAGAGGATAGGGTGGAAGCGATTAAGTCCCAATATTCACTTTTATTGGGTATTGAATTACTTGGTATGATTTTATCCAATGTTTTCTCTCCTAACATACTAATATAGCTCTAAAAAAGGGAACTACTCTGCCAGGAATACCTGATTAAAAAGCATTCTCTTTGTTCTCTATGCCTCGCCCAATTTCAAAGGCATGAGAGGCTTTCTCCCAATCCTTACGAATATCATCTTCTGAAGGATGAACATATAAGTCAATGGTTGTTTGGATTTGTGCATGACCTAGACGTTCTTGTACTGCCTTTATGTTCTTTGTTTGAAGATAAAATATAGTTCCGTGTGTATGTCGGAATAGATGTGGAGTAATATATATGCCCGTTTTCCTTTCAATCTCTTTAAAAGTGGCATAAACATCAGAATAGGTTAGAGGTTCTCCAGCGTTCTTACCACGGACCTTTACAAATACAAAGTTATGGTCAGGATTATATTCATCAAGTACTTCATACAAATAATCATCATACAAGTCCATTAGTCCCTGGGAAATATCAATCTTTCGTTCTCCTGTTTTTAACTTCCCCCCGTTTGGTAACTCTCCTTTGTTTTTTAGTTGGATTTTGTGCTTTCTTTGTACAGCGTCAAATTGAAAATCTTCAAGAAATAAGGAGAGAACTTCACCTATACGGAAGCCACTTTCAAAAAGTAATCTTACTATAAATCTATCCCTAAGATTAGTGGTAGATTTATAGATTTCATTAACTTGCTCCTTTGTAAATACCTTTACTCTTGCTCTAGGTTCGTTTAATTTGAGTACATTTTTAAAACGTGGTTTGTCTTTATTTACGTGATATAAAAAATCCTTATATCCACTTCCACCTGCACCTAGAAACATCTTCTTCATCAACTTATCTACGATTCCTGATTCAATTAATTCATTTCTGTATAGAAAATCATAAAACGATGACACTACTGAAAGATAAGTGTTAACTGTTCTTTCACTACGTTTAGCCTTCTCTTTTTTCTGAGGTAGTACTTTATTACTTTCATAAGGATTTCTGAGCCAAGCAACGAAGTCAGATAATATTTGAAAGTTAACTTGCTGATAATCAATTCCTATTTGTTCTAAATATGTAAAGTAATATTTCAAAGCTGTACAGTAAGTCTGTAGAGTATTGCTACTACTCTCCTGGTTATAGTGATATTTCATGTACTTTGCAACGGGTTCAACGGGTAATCCATTTGAATCAATTAGCAGATATACTTTTCTATTCCCAATCAATATTTGTTCTACCTTCATGAAAACATCTCCAACCAATTATAATTTACGATAGTGCTTCTCCTTATATAAGGATTACCGTTATTTTCGTTTCTTTAAGATCCTCAAACTATCGTTTCTGCGGAGTGCTGCCCTCGCACCGAAGCTACGTCCTCAAAAGGCAAACAAACGTTCCTGTATATTGTTACATTTTATACTTATTAAACCCTATATTCAACCATTATTTATTCAATTAATTATGTAAAAAAAGGGGGTAAGTAGCCTTCATAATAGACTGATTACCCAATGGAATAGTATCTTAATTTAACCAATGAGCACGGGCAGCTCGTGAAAGTCATAGCTGAAGAAATTATCCCTCAGGACGACGCCTCAGAACCTGTGTTGTCGAACGGCAGGTATTTCTGGGACGAGGCGAAGGTACCGGGAGTCGAGAGCGACACGCTTGATGAAGGACACGTCATTGCAGACTCTCTCGGAGGCGTATCCAATGCCTATAACATCACGCCTCAGGAAAGTACGCTGAACCGGCACGGAGACCAGGCATATCTGGAAGATTCGATACGAAAAGCAGGAGGTGCGACGAATTTTGAAGCCATCATTACGTATCCGTCCACCGACACGCAAACACCTTCTCATTACCAATACACCTACACCATCATGGGCAATGAGGTAGTCGATAGCTTCGACAACCTGAACCCGGACGAAGTGAACGAATCGCTCAACGAGACGACCGAAGATCCTCCGGAAGAGCCAGCGTCTCAGGAGAACGGAGAGGTATCCGAGGTGGATGCGAACAGCAATGGGCAAGTAACTATCGCCGAAGCTGAAGCCGCCGGTTACAGTATGCCGATTGTCGAAGGACATTGGTTGTATCCGTACATGCGAGATAACAACGAAAATGGAATGGTCGGGGAATAATGGTTGAAGAAGAACTCTGTTGATTCACAGACATCTCTCCGGTAGATGAAAGCATCGAAACGGAATGCGTCCAAGTCACGCCAAAAAGATGAGGCTGGACGCATTCCTTCGTCTACCTACATAAAAAACGTCCTTCCCCTTATAAAATAAGAAACGACGTTTGTAACATGTACTTTTTTTTGTGTAATATGGCTCTTTTTATCACAAGAAACTTTAAAATTACCCAAACAGGGGCGTTCTCAAAAAATAAACAGCTGATGAAGAAACTTATTTATAACGTTAACGTCCTACAACCACGTATGAATATAAACTAGAAGTTACTTTCATCATGATCACAGTAAATATTCGTTAAAACTTTTTAAAAGGAGAAAAATCCAGTAGATATATGTAAACCTGCTCCACAATCTTGAAATGTACAATTAGACAAAACACTTGAATCTCCTAGTACTGTCTTGTCAGGAAGTAAATTAATTTTATATCCGTTAAAGTACATTTCACCCCTAAGATCTACATCACCATTATTTAATTTAAGTTCTAAAAAGATATCTCCCTTATTCCTATTAATTTTCAAATGACCAGGAGAATAACTTATATCCCAAAATTCAGGGTTCTTAAAAGCTCGCCACTCATTATCAATAATTTCAGCAAGTAAAACATTAGACGAATTATAAAATTCAGCATTTAACAAAGCATTATCTTCCTCATCAGCAGTTACTGTAATTAAAGGAAAATCATCTATCACCAAAATTTTTGGTGTTCTTATATAAACATTGGAACCTACTCTCATTCTTAAATCAGTATAACTAGATAAAAAAAAGTCTTTAGATATAAATTCTTTGTTTTTATTAAAAGGATTATTTTTTGCACTTTCAATTTTACTAACAGGAATTTCAGAACAATCAGCTCGATGGTGATGCTCCGGACATAGGGGTACAAGATTTTCTTTAGTATGTTCTTTAACTTGGTGAAATGGTTGAATATGATGAAATTCTATTATTGGACTACCACACAAGACACAACCAAAATGAGCCTCTTTTCTAACATCTCTTTTTAAAGGTTGAGGGATATATCTACTACTCAACAAACCTCCCCCTTATACCAAAATACATAGATTTAAAAATCTTTTACAACTTGCATTAAGCTATTACAACAAGATAAATAATCCTCAACAAACAAATCAACCATATCTTTAACCTTACAAACAAACGATAGATATTCAACTCTAACCGTTACTAACAACCTTTTTAATTTCTTAGAAAATATTTTTACAGTTTTTTACATTTACCTCTCTTCTATCTTACTACACGTCAATCTAAATTACAAGAAAAATCAAGACTTACAAAAGCTCTTTTTCTCTTGTTTTACACAAGCATTTTAAAACTGTTTTTCTCCCCTAAAATACCTTTAAACTGAGACATGTTCCTCTGTTCCTCTATTTTTCGAGAAAACTTTTTATATTTGAATCAATTTCATAAATCTCAGCCCTTGGCCCCCAATGGGTTCAAGACGTAAAAAAGGAAGTACCTCCCCAAGTCTTGTATAATGGTGGTTCA
>NZ_FTOK01000022.1:2158-5157 GCF_900156705.1 Salimicrobium salexigens
TAGACCAACATCGATCTTTATTTTAGAATGAAGCGTCTTTTCACTAGTATAGTGAAGAAATGAAGGGCGCACGGTGGATGCCTTGGTACCAGGAGCCGATGAAGGACGGGACAAACACCGAAATGCTTCGGGGAGCCGTAAGTAGGCGTTGATCCGAAGATGTCCGAATGGGGGAACCCACTGTCCGTTATGGGACAGTACCGATCACTGAATACATAGGTGATCGGAGGTAGACCCGGGGAACTGAAACATCTCAGTACCCGGAGGAGAGGAAAGCAAATGCGATTTCCCGAGTAGCGGCGAGCGAAACGGAACCAGCCCAAACCAGAGAGCTTGCTCTCTGGGGTTGTAGGACACTCCATTGGAGTTACCAAGAGGGAGGATAGGCGAATCGGACTGGAACGTCCAGCCATAGCAGGTAACAGCCCTGTAGCCGACATCCTCCCTCCTCCGGAGTGGATCCTGAGTACGGCGAAACACGAGAAATTTCGTCGGAATCCGGGAGGACCATCTCCCAAGGCTAAATACTCCCTGGTAACCGATAGTGAACCAGTACCGTGAGGGAAAGGTGAAAAGCACCCCGGAAGGGGAGTGAAAGAGAACCTGAAACCGTGTGCCTACAAGTAGTCGGAGCCCGTTAATGGGTGACGGCGTACCTTTTGTAGAATGGACCGGCGAGTTACGATCGGCTGCAAGGTTAAGCACCGTAGGTGTGGAGCCGCAGCGAAAGCGAGTCTGAACAGGGCGTCTCGAGTAGACGGTCGTAGACCCGAAACCGTGTGATCTACCCATCTCCAGGGTGAAGGTCAGGTAATACTGACTGGAGGCCCGAACCCACGTAAGTTGAAAATTACGGGGATGAGGGGTGGGTAGGGGTGAAATGCCAATCGAACACGGAGATAGCTGGTTCTCTCCGAAATAGCTTTAGGGCTAGCCTTCGGCCAGGAGTCCTGGAGGTAGAGCACTGATTGGATGAGGGGCCCCTACCGGGTTACCGAGTTCAGTCAAACTCCGAATGCCAGCGACTCGCGTCGAGGAGTCAGACCATGGGTGAGAAGGTTCATGGTCAAGAGGGGAACAGCCCAGACCGTCAGCTAAGGTCCCTAAGTGTGTGTTAAGTGGAAAAGGATGTGGCGTTGCTTAGACAACCAGGATGTTAGCTTAGAAGCAGCTATCATTGAAAGAGTGCGTAATAGCTCACTGGTCGAGTGACGCTGCGCCGAAAATGTACCGGGGCTAAACACACCACCGAAGCTACGGATTTGCATCGATGATGCAAGTGGTAGGAGAGCGTTCCAGGAGCTGTGAAGTCAGACCGTGAGGACTGGTGGAGCGACTGGAAGTGAGAATGCCGGTATAAGTAGCGAAAAAAGAGTGAGAATCTCTTTCACCGTAAGCCTAAGGGTTCCTGAGGAAGGCTCGTCCACTCAGGGTTAGTCGGGACCTAAGCCGAGGCCGAAAGGCGTAGGCGATGGACAACAGGTGGAGATTCCTGTACCACCCGCCTCCGTTCGAGCGAACGGGGGGACGCAGGAGGATAGGGAGAGCGCACCATTGGATGTGTGCGTCCAAGCTGTGAGCGCGTCGGATAGGCAAATCCGTCCGGCAAGTGCAAGCAGTGATGGGGAGAGAACATGAGTATCGAAGCTCCTGATTTCACACTGCCAAGAAAAGCCTCTAGCGAGGATGGCGGGTGCCCGTACCGCAAACCAACACAGGTAGGCGAGGAGAGTATCCTAAGGTGATCGGGAGAACTCTCGTTAAGGAACTCGGCAAAATGACCCCGTAACTTCGGGAGAAGGGGTGCTCCTCTGCCGAGGAGCCGCAGTGAAGAGGCCCAAGCGACTGTTTACCAAAAACACAGGTCTCTGCGAAACCGTAAGGTGAAGTATAGGGGCTGACACCTGCCCGGTGCTGGAAGGTTAAGGGGATGCGTTAGCGTAAGCGAAGCGTTGAACCGAAGCCCCAGTAAACGGCGGCCGTAACTATAACGGTCCTAAGGTAGCGAAATTCCTTGTCGGGTAAGTTCCGACCCGCACGAAAGGTGCAACGACTTGGGCACTGTCTCAACGAGAGACCCGGTGAAATTATACGATGCGTGAAGATGCGCATTACCCGCGACAGGACGGAAAGACCCCGTGGAGCTTTACTGTAGCCTGATATTGAATGTTGGTATCGCTTGTACAGGATAGGTGGGAGCCATCGAAACCGGAGCGCAAGCTTCGGTGGAGGCGCCCGTGGGATACCACCCTGGCGGTACGGACATTCTAACCCAGGACCGTGATCCGGTCCGGAGACAGTGTCAGGTGGGCAGTTTGACTGGGGCGGTCGCCTCCCAAAAAGTAACGGAGGCGCTCAAAGGTTCCCTCAGAATGGTTGGAAATCATTCGCAGCGTGTAAAGGCACAAGGGAGCTTGACTGCGAGACCTACAAGTCGAGCAGGGACGAAAGTCGGACTTAGTGATCCGGCGGTACCGCATGGAAGGGCCGTCGCTCAACGGATAAAAGCTACCCCGGGGATAACAGGCTTATCTCCCCCAAGAGTCCACATCGACGGGGAGGTTTGGCACCTCGATGTCGGCTCATCGCATCCTGGGGCTGTAGTCGGTCCCAAGGGTTGGGCTGTTCGCCCATTAAAGCGGTACGCGAGCTGGGTTCAGAACGTCGTGAGACAGTTCGGTCCCTATCCGTCGTGGGCGTTGGAAATTTGAAAGGAGCTGTCCTTAGTACGAGAGGACCGGGATGGACACACCGCTGGTGTACCAGTTGTTCCGCCAGGAGCATTGCTGGGTAGCTACGTGTGGACGGGATAAGTGCTGAAAGCATCTAAGCATGAAGCCCCCCTTGAGATGAGATTTCCCTTTGTAGAGATGCCTCTGAGACGAAGAGGTTGATAGGTCCGGTGTGGAAGCGTGGCGACACGTGCAGCAGACGGATACTAATCCATCGAGATCTTCTCTATACGTTGGTCGTATGTTTCTTATCCAGTTTTGAAGGTT